>CAYVXS010000610.1:0-2308 GCA_964454885.1 uncultured Pirellulales bacterium | reverse complement strand
CGGAAAGGTAGATAGGATGCGCGAACCATCCCGCTCCCATGTGCACGAGGCGGTTGTCGCGGATGAGGCAGTTCCGAGCCGTGTTGCCCGCCAGAAGTTGAAGCCCCTCGCCGAAGAAAGTGCAACCGACGATTTGAACGCCTTCGTTGCCAAAAGCGACCATCCCGCCCTTGACGCGAATCTTGCCTGTTTCCGTCTGGCCAGAGGGTTGGCCTCCCGCCCAGAGCCCTTCGATGCGCGTAAAACGCGAGAAGCTCAGTCTCGGCTGCTTACCCCCCGGGGCCGCGAAGACGGCCCGGCCTTCACCGTCTTGGAGAAAACGAAAAACCGTTGGATGCTCGAAGTCGATCCCCTCCGGCTCGAATTTCAGACTTTCGACCTCATACAGCCCGGGCATAACAAAACACGTATCGCCCGACTTCATTTTCCCGATAGCCGTCTCCAACGTCCTGAACGGCTGCTGACGACTCCCAGACCCGGCGTCATCGCCCCTCAGAGCAGAAACATACGCCTGCTCGGCACCCGCAGCCGCGGGTAAGAGCGTGAGCAGAACTATGAGCAATCGTTTCATCTTTCCGTTACCCATGCAATCTCCCAACGAAAAACGTACCGTACACCTTCAATTCCCACTGTGAGAAATCACAGCGATATGGCAAAATCCCAACCCATTTCAATCGCCAAACCATGTGGAAGAAGCGTTATTGACCGAGAGAAGTCCAAGCCTGCGTTTTCGATATAATCCCTTATTGCCATTGAAAACGGATTGCTCGCCGTCACAACGGACGTGAGCACCACCGGAGCGTCTTCTGTAAATTTCGGATCGCTGGCTGCGAAGCAGAATAGGGGATGCGAACAGACAAAATGCGTTCGACACACGACCGGCCTCACGGGATAGGCGATGCATTCGCCATCTACCAGCAGAGGGCAGCAATGGTCGTAGTTGGAGAGATCCGTCTGCCGGCCGACGTTGGCCGACGGATATCTGCCCGGCCTGGAATTGTCCCATTCATGCCATTGTTGCGTTCGCATCCGAAGGTCGTTTATCTGGTCTACTGAGAATTCCCGCTTGACATATTGCGCCAAGGTGTGGGCCTCTGCAATGTTCGTAAGGATATGATACCGGCAGCAGTGACAACAGCCCAATTTACAAGTTGGAATGATGCCATCTTCACTACGCAGCCGATGCAGTCCGCATGCAGTCGCTTCATCCACTGAAGAATACACGCCGTTGACGAAGTTCTCTTGCGGTGTAATTGGGATATCGGCTCCGAATTCCTCAGGGCCTATACCGAAATTGCCATTCTCAATCAAGCTCATCATTATCCCTTTTTTCGACGGAACTTCAATCAACTCCGATTTATCCGAACCGCACAGCCTACATACTCCGTGCCGGTCGGTTAGCCGCAAATAGCAAGCGCGCCGGAGAGCCTTTCACGTCCGGTTCGAAAATCGGGAAATCATCGCATGGCCGAATATATCCACCTGCAGCAAGAAGGGCAAGGGAAAAATGCTTTGGATTGCCGCGGTTACTTCGCTAAAGCTACGAAGCCTCACAATGATTGCGAAACTTGCATTATACAATAGCGACGGGTGATTCGATTATGTTATGGATCTGCCCCGAAATAAAAAGAAATAAGAAAAGAATGCTTGACAAGGCCCAATAATGTGGTATATAATGAAGTATTACATAAAGATTAGAAATCTTGAATCCCCGGACGAAGACAACTAACCTTTACAGCTTTTCTGTTTCGTGATTAATCTAATAGGAGTAACGATGCCAAAAACGCTAAAGACTTCGGCTGACGGCAGGAAATGCGCGTTTCCGCACTGCAACCGTCTCTTGAGTATCTATAACCATGAGGCTTACTGTCATGTACATCGCGAACAGGTGGCTCAGGAGCAAATGCGTAAGGTTCCGTATCACCATCATGCATAAGCCGATGTTGTAGGATATCTTTTCGCTGTCGGAGAGAGATTTTTCATTTACCGCTGCTGCTCACGGGGGAAAATTACACACATTTAACATTACGAGATATGATTCACATCTCACGAGGCCAATTTCACGCCGAGACTGCTACGAACACTGAAATCAGTAAATGGCACATGCTTATTGTTCAAGACAAAGGTTACGGATAAACAGTCCCGAGTAAAGGTCATTTTTCGTTAAAAAATGGGGATTTTTCCTTACATTCGGCCGATCGCTGGTATAATTGTTAATAGGGGATAGGGGGTAGCGTATTGCGGATAAGCAGGAAATCAAAATGCAAAAGTCAAATCGCAAAACCATAACTCAAAAATCAAAGATTAG
>CAYVXS010000609.1:0-2309 GCA_964454885.1 uncultured Pirellulales bacterium | reverse complement strand
TTCTTTATCATCCAGGACATGTTCCCTTGCACACAACAAATATGTAAGAATCAACAGGCCAATACCAAGAATTATACATATTAAGTTAATGATTTTATGCCGTCCCAATATCGGAAGTCTCAATTCCTTCCATAAAACAGGAGGACCTTTGACGTCTCTGATAGCAGCAATAAAATCCGGTTTACCAGTGGATGCTGTAGTTGTTCCCTGACTATTACGGAATTTTCTGGCAGAAAAAGCAGGCTGCCCGGTGGCCTGTCTAAGAGCAACTTTACGAACAATGATTATAGAAAGCAGTAAAATAACTAACGAAGCGGCTAACATTACACCACAATGTATCGGCCAGTATATTTTCGGTCCGCCGATCATCGAACGTGGTTCTATTAGCATTAACGTCTTGGCAAAAAGGTTAATATAGGGATTCGGAAGAAAGATAGCACTAAAAAGAGCCGTTCCAGGCGGTTTTTTTGTGATGATATACCAAACCCAGGATGTTAAAAGCGGCAGCAAAAGAAAAAGGACGGCTAATGTCAGAATAGTTATTATAATAACTACATAAGCTTTTCGGCAAAATATCGAATAAAACATACTAAGCGAGCCGACAAAAAGCACCGTAGTAAATATGATACAAAGGCTCGATATAACATAGTCCCATGGCACACCGCCGAATATACGGACGATGGCAAGTAACGGCAGACTAATCGCCAGCAGCAGAAGCAACTGCAATAATTTGCTTAGGAGTTTTCCCATGACTATCTGGAAGCTGTTAATCGGTGTTGTCATTAACAATCCGAGTGTTTTATGATATATTTCATCGCTGATGGATGTGCTGAGCATGACACCGGCGACAATCTGACAGGAGCAAAACTGGAACCAGATTATAAATGCGACAATGGCTTGTCCGGCAACGAACATTCGGGAGGTTGTTTGAAGAGAGGAGCCGCCATATTCCACTACTCCAAGCCAGACCATTGTTAAAATCATGGTCATGAGTATTACATAGACAAAGCGAAGTACGTAATTTCTACGTCGTCTGCTGGCGACCCTCAATTCTTTATCGAAGATTGCTCCTGTCAGCCACGACAGGCTTAAGAAACGTGAAACTTTGTTGAGCAGAGCGGTCGTCATATCTATATCCGTTAATATTAAAAAATCTTTCGCCGTATATTAGTTGTTGCAATTGCATAGGCGGCGAAAGCCAGCAATAAGTATATAATCACCGGAACAAGAAACACAAGCTGCGAAATCGCAAAGTTCCAAAACCATGAACCGGAGGAAGTGCTGGTTATACGAAATGGAGTCTCCAATCCGTGCCGGACTCCGGTATTGCCCAATATCATTGTTGCAATAAAAAGAGGACTTGCAATGAATGTGGGACAACAAACAGGTATTATAAAACAAAAGAACACAATCAGGTTTACCGCCGAGGATATCGAGCTGCGTTTGAAACATGAGCTGAAGCAAACACCGGTAGAGGAAATCAGCAGTGCGCTGCTTACAACCAGAAATATCAAAGGTATGAAAGCTGCAAGAGGTATGTTGCCTGCAATGATAAATAGTACGATGTGAGTGTAGAGAAGAAACCAGAACAACCAGGCTTGCAGGCATGAACCGAAAATTTTCCCCCGGGCAATATGTTTTGCGGAGAGCGGAGTTGTCAGCAGAATGGGCCATGTACGAGCTTCTTTTTCGGAGGTAATACATGTGGCGGAAGAAGTAGCGGTCTGGAGCAAACCTAATGTTAAATAGGCAAGTATAAAGGCTATTTGAATTTCGTTTCGCTCAAGGTAATTTTTATATCCACAATACCCATAAGCAAAGGTCAATACCAGAACGAGAATTACGGCTTTGAGGACCGTCGTGATACGGCTTGTCCTGGCGAATGGATTTATTATTTCCCTCCAGACGACAGGCGGGCCCTTTACAGACCGAATTTTCTTAAGCAGCCTGATCGAATCAGTATTGATTTTATTCCTTCTGCCGGCCAGGCGCCTTTCTTTTCGTGTCAAGAGAACACCGGCCTGACCGGTTGCCTGACGCCTGCCGACCGACCGGATGCATAGCATAGATATACCCAACAGCAAACTCGAAAGACAGGACATGATTACACAATGCAGAAGCCACGATTGTGGATGTGCAGCCGAAGAGGGAGTGACCATCTGGTCGGTTATGGAATCCATGGCTATGAAAGGATTAATATAAAAAAGAGCGCCAGTGGATTTGGGAATAATTGATTTGTTATAAATGAATTGAACTAATTCCAGGACTATCGAAGGTATGACATAAAAAAGAAAACAGGCAAAAAGAGT
>CAYVXS010000608.1:0-2325 GCA_964454885.1 uncultured Pirellulales bacterium | reverse complement strand
TTCTTTAGCTGTCGCAAGAAAAAAGAAAAGTCATAATTAACAGGAATTTGCAAGAGGTGAAAAAATGAAAAGAATCAAGTTTTTTGCGTACCTAATCATGCTGATAATTTTGCCTATTCAATTAAACTCCTGCAAACCTGAAGATACATGGACTGAATGTCCTGTGACCTGTGATTGGACGGAAGGAAAAGTTGTTTTTCTTCGCAAACATATACATCCGATTATGGCGGAATATTCTCGAAAGATTCGTCTGGATATTGTAGATCAAAATTCGGTATATTGTCCGTTACCAATTAATGTCGGCGGTCGAACTTTTATAAATGTTTATTGGATTGATGAAAAAGACGGATTTGGTCCGATGTTACTAATGAGAGATCGCTGGGGAGAATACCTCATCGATTTAAAAAATAAAAAAACTCTTGTTTTAGCCAAACCCGAGTCGGAACGAATTTATGCCGGGGAGCTCACAACTGAAAGAGATAGTCTTGGTTGGACCAGCAATTCTGAAGGCAAGCTAACGGTTCATGTCGGCAGAAAAAGTGCCACAGAGATATCACATTATAAAATTTATGATCGGTTAAAATACATTGGACGTATTGATGGAAGGAAACCTGGCCTGTATTTTATTCCATCGTCAGATTCCAAAGAGGAAACAATCCAAACGCTTCCTACTGTATTCCCCGGATCGGATAATTGAACATGATAGAAGGATTTTTACTTTGTTTGTTGACACTGGTTGCCGCAGGAGTGGGGACGGCGACTGGATTTGGGACTTCCACGATTATGATTCCGGTGCTGACTCTTTTTGTCCCGCTGCCTGTTGCGCTGCTTTTCGTGGGGGCTATTCATTTATTCGGCGATATATGGAAGATGCTGTTGTTCAAAAGGGGACTCGACTGGAAACTGATTCTGTTTTTTGGATTATCCGGTATTGTAGCCAGTTATCTGGGTGCGTCGCTGTCGTTTTACGCCGGAGGCCTGCCTTTGGAAAGAATATTAGGAGTGTTCCTTGTTATCTATGTCATTTTTCTATTTACTAAAAGGAAATGGGTCTTGCCAAAAACATCGGGCACAGCCGTCTGCGGCGGCCTTGCCTCCGGGCTTTTCGCAGGTTTCTTCGGTGTCGGCGGGGCTGTTCGAGGGGCATTTCTTACTGCTTTTAATTTACCCAAAGAAGTTTATCTTTTCACATCCGGCCTGATAGCACTGTTTATTGATGTGACCCGCATCTCGCGGTATATTTGGGGAGGAACCCGCTTAGAGGGAAATATGCTGTATGCTCTTATCGTTTGTATCCCGGTCTCTTTTTTAGGGGCCTATATAGCGAAGATGTTCCTGGACAGGCTGCCGCAAAAGTTCTTTCGGGTTTTCGTAGGTGTATTCCTGGCACTTGTTGGGGCTAAGCTGCTTTTGTGGCCCTAAGGTCAACGATAAATGTTCGACAATATATTAGTGTTCCCGCCGCTGATTTGGTTTATTATTAAGGTAAAGTTTGAGGATTATAGTAAAAAAGTTTACAAAATTTTAACACAAGCCTAACAATATGCTAATATAAATATCTGAATATGGTCATAAACGGATCATATTAAGGTAATAACTATATGGCGAACGAGAGTATTTTAATTGTTGACGACGAGGAAGACGTCCTCGAATTGGTCAGATATAATCTCGACAAGAACGGCTATAAAGTCATCACTGCAACATCCGGTGAAGAGGCAATCGATATGGCCAGGGGGAAAACGCCGGATTTGATTATATTGGATTTGATGCTTCCCGGCATCGACGGTCTGGAGGTCTGTAAAAAGTTGAAATCCGATGTAAAGACTGAGCGTATCCCCATCATCATGCTTACCGCCAAGGGGGAGGAGTCGGACATCGTGACCGGTCTCGAACTTGGAGCCGACGACTATGTGACAAAACCGTTCAGCCCTAAGGTGCTGACTGCGAGGATCCGCCGGATTTTGCACAGGACTGTCAGCCGGGATTTGGAGCGGCCCCCGATAAAAATACGCGATTTAACAATTCATCCGGCGCGTCGCGAGGTGCTTGTCAAGGGAAAGCCGGTGACACTTACCTATACGGAATTTAATATATTGTATGCGCTGGCCAAACGTCCCGGTCTGGTTTTTACCCGGTACCAGATTATAGATTCCGTTCACGGCGACGATTATCTGGCGACGGACAGGGCGGTCGATGTTCAAATCGTCTCCCTTCGTAAAAAGCTTGGCCCATGCGGCAGTTATATAGAAACAGTTCGAGGAGTCGGCTATCGTTTTAAGGACTGATTAATGTCTCACCGACGTTTATTATGGCAGATTTATCCGG
>CAYVXS010000607.1:0-2325 GCA_964454885.1 uncultured Pirellulales bacterium | reverse complement strand
TTACCTATTTTTCTCATTGAAAGACTCGCATCATCAATTTTTGTCTTTTGTTGCTCGCTCAAAGTTGCTTGTTGAAATTATATCTATCCCCGGCGAAGCTGCAAGCCGTTTTTAGCGTTTAACTAAAGACCAGCGACCATCGACTAACATACAGCTATCAGCGATTTCGACTGACGGCTATCGCCTGAAAACTAACTGCTATTAAATAAGGCGTTTGTGAACGGATTCACCCCGTGAGATAACTCTGCCCTTTATTTATATAGAAAGGAGAATTTCACGGGATTCAACCCATTAGATAACTTTATCCTTTACATATATAGGCGTATCTCACGGGGTAAATATTGATTGAAAAACCAAAAAAATTTCATTTTTTTTGAGGCTTTGACAGATTTTGTACCATGTTTGCGGCTATATTTCCTTTCACCGGCCAGATGTTTCGACTCCGCTGCGCTTCGCTCAACATGACAATAATCGAGCATCGAATCACGATATACAACATACGACCGACAAGTCCCGGGGGAAGAAAGGGTGTCCGGAAAAGTGCGGAACTTTGCCATTGTATTTGCCCGATAAATTGTTAAAATGAAGCTAAGGACCGGTATTAATTTACTTAAATAGACCTGCATCAAAACTCAAGGAAAGGCAAATAGTTCACTGACTCTGAGCGAATAATGAGGCTTAAAACATCATTCGATGGCTTTTAACACGAGCATTATCCAAAGGTGGAGCGACCATGATTGTATATACGAAAAAACACAAAGCTTTCACCCTAATTGAGCTGCTTGTAGTTATTGCAATCATCGCTCTTTTAATGGGGATCCTTATGCCGGCCCTGCAGCGAGTGCGCGAGCAGGCAAAGGAAATAGTATGCCGCAGTCACCTGAAACAGTATGGCGTGGGTGTGACCATGTACACAGGTGAAAATGACGACCGATTTCCTCCCGCAAAAACGTGCATGATACAGAACGAGGAGCCTGTGCCGGGTTATTCGATATATTGTCGCTGGCACGATCCCCGCTACCCTGCGGACGGCCCGTTGTGGACGTATATTCCCAACGACAAGGCATATCTTTGTCCGACGTTTAATAAGATCGCGGAGTTTCGAGGGGCGGAACATTATGGTCACGACCCGCAAATCCCCATCGATCCCTATTTCAGTTATTCCATGAACGGTTTCCTGAATCCCCAGGAAGGTAAAAGCACAGTCGATGGTTACCCGTGCGCAATGACGGTATCGAAAGTGACACGTATGCATGCCGAGGTCTTCCTCTTTTCAGAGGAAAACATGTGGCCGCGAGACGATGGTAATTTCAGGGGCCTCAACGATACGCTGATGATTCCTAACGGCCTGCATGACTGGTTCGGCACGTTTCACAGCACAGGAACAGGTACGATTGAAAAGCTCAACGCGGGCACGTGCAATGCCGTCTTTGTGGACGGTCACACTCAAGAGGTTCGCTCGGCCTACGGAAAGCCCGAAGAAATGGAATACGGCTCATTTGAGAAGTATGGCTGGCCTTTCAAAACACAACCCACTATACGCTAAGTCGGATCATTTATAGTAGTTAGTATATGGTTTTAGTATTTAGCCAAAAAACCAGTGACTAACGACTAAAAACTCTCAAAATAAATCACGAGTCACGAGGTGCGGCAGTTATTTAAATTCCGTGTACCTGGAGATATCGGCCTATCTGTCTTTGGGGGAAGGGCGCTTTACATTGAACACACTGTACCCATTCCCAATCCACTCCCTTTATATTATGAGGCTTTTCCACCCGGACTAAAGGGCGTAAAACAGATTCTGTAATGTAGCAGGACATGCAAAACGGCCCCTCGATTATATTTCCCAGATCATCCTTGCGCCAGTAAGCACAATTTTCGGAGACAATTTCGCCGTTATTCTCAAGCGCCGTCTTAAGCGTTCTGATGAGCTTATTATTCTCGGCGAGTTTTTCCAAAAGATATATTCTTTCAGCGTTCAATTCCGTGATTTGCCTGGATTGACTTTTTATGCTTTTCAGGTTGTTTATGATGCCCTTTGAGATGTCTTTTACTTTACTCAAGGATATCATCAGAAACCTCTTCTAATAAAGAATATCGAATATAGTAAAACCTATGTGAGGTAGTAGTTATTGTTACTTCACTTCCTCCTTATAAAATATAAGAAACCGATTGAGGGATTCAAAATCTTCCGGGAAAAAGGGGTGTCCGGTACATTTTCCCATAAAAAGTGGATTTTTGGTTGTATTAAGGCAGAAATTCCATAAAATAGTTCTTAGTTTTGAATTATGGTCCTTCGACTCCGCTCAGGACATGGTTTTAAGT
>CAYVXS010000606.1:0-2325 GCA_964454885.1 uncultured Pirellulales bacterium | reverse complement strand
GCAAGAATTAAATCCCGGACGCTCGGACTGTTTTGAGGAAAAAAGAATATTTTTTAAGAGCATACAACAAAAATGTTCTTAATATTTGCTTCTGCAAATTCCGGGAATACGAACCAACTACAAATTTCTGGATAGATATAAAAAGATTTTTGCGTTAGTATATTGCCTGAGAATTTGTAATTTAGAATTACCGGGAATAAAACTTGGCGACGAAAAATTCCAGAAAAAAGCCGTTCAGAGTGGCTCTCATTGCCTCCGAACATATTGTCACCGAATACAGGATGTTCTTGGGGCATCTTTTGGTCGGCTTAACAGACCAGTCCATCCCGGTAGCTCTGGTATGTCCGCAACAAAGTAATCTTGATTCAATTATACTCGGCGCCGCTGAGATTATAAGATACTCTCATTTCGGTTTACCGGTGATCGAGCATATCAACAAAAGGCTGCTTACAGAAAGTATTGCAAAATTCAAGCCGGCAATTTTACATTGTCTCACCGAAACACACGCCGCAATTACGAGGCAATTGTCCCGTCGACTGGATTTGCCCTACGTGCTAATGGTGAACACTCTTCAGGAAAAATGGAGTCGATTGCCAGTTTCACAAAAACGATGTATGGCAATTTCCGTCCCGACCGAGAGCATCAAAGTCAATATTTCCGGTATATATCCCAGATATGGCGATTTGGTGCGACAAATCAACATTGGCACATTTACAGCCAGGACCGAGTGCTGTTTTTCCGAGCCTTCCCGCACACCTTCGATTGTGGTAGCTTATCCGTTCCATAAGGCCGACGAATTCGAGAAGTTATTCGGCGCATTGCGGCACTTACATATCAACGGCCACGAATTCATGATTGTAATTATAGGAGGCGGACGGGCCGAGACCGAACTTTGGAAACTTTTGGCCGCTTTTGATTTATTGCCGATGGTCACCTTTGTCCCGAGAACAATACCCAAACGCTCGGTCCTCGCAGCGGGGGATATCTTCATACGACCCCGACCGAACACATCCTTCGACCCCTTTTTGTTGGAGGCAATGAGTGTCGGAACCGCCGTCGCAGGATGTAAGGGCGGCGTCGATGATTTAATTATAGAAGACGTGACCGCCGTCGTATTTAATCCGGACGACGAGCTTAGTATTGTAGGAGCCTTGCAAAAGTTGCTCGGCAGACCGGAGTTGGCCCGAAAAATCGCCAAAAACGCACAACAATATCTGAGAAAAAACCATTCCGTAAGCGAGATGATATCATCGACCGTCCAAATCTATCAGGATAAACGGAAATAATTGAACCGATTCCGACAAAATTTTTCCAAAATAGTAAAAATGCTGTAACATATTCCTTAATTCCAGGTCTTAATTCTCAGAGGTCAGACGAAAAGAGCCTTTTTATTAAACAATTTACATGGAGGCTCAAAAATGATTGGAATAAAAAAGTTCCTTGTAACTACAATATTTTTTTATGCCTGTCTTGCATCAGTTATCAGTATAAGAGCAGGAAATGAAACATCTGTGGGCAAGTCACCAAGTACATGGGAATTAATTAAAAAAACTCAGATAAAGAAGACGGAATCCGCTGAACCAGAGAGAGTGGGGCGTGTTCTACATTTTCCGAAGGAGCGATCTTTCGGTCAAATAATGATTAAGGATTCGAATACTGAAAGACATATCAGGACCTTTCACTACTGGATTGATGGTTCACAGTGGGAATCTTTCGGCAAGGCCCAGGGCGATGTTAAAATACCTTCAGATAAAAAGGTCCGGCTGATCCTCGATTCCTGGACATGGCAAAATCCGCAGACTTTATCCGCATTGAAGCAACTGCAGCCGGATGATATTGACTCACTGACTCTCAGCACAAGATGGTCTCCAGGTGGGAAAAGCCCTGGTGATAAATGCATGCCTTATATAGCACACTTAACCGGATTGAATACATTAAGCCTGGGTGACGCTAAAATTACACATCGAGGTCTGAGATACCTGATCGAGCTAAAGTCGCTGGAACGATTGTATGCTCCAAGTGGACTTACAAATGAAGGTCTGGTTGATATAGTACGTTTGACCTCGCTTAAAGCATTGTATATAAGGGATCATAGCCTTACTAATGTCGGCCTGGCTCATCTTGCTAAGTTGCCCTTACTCGAAGAGCTCGAACTCGTCGGCAAAGGCCCTGTTAACGATGCAGGTCTCGCCTATTTAGCGGATATTCCCGATCTTAAATACCTTATGCTTGAGGGACTGGTTTTCACTGATGCCGGAATAGCTCATCTTAAAAATTGTTCTTCACTTTTAGTTCTTGATCTCGGAACTCAGAAACTTCTCACCG
>CAYVXS010000605.1:0-2327 GCA_964454885.1 uncultured Pirellulales bacterium | reverse complement strand
GAAACTCTACAGGGAATTACTGTCGCAACATCCTGATAATATACAGGTACTCAACGACCTGGCATGGATTATCCAGGAGCATTCCGAAAGATATGACGAAGCACTGGAGCTGGCAGATAAAGGCCTGAATCTTGCGCCGAATGAGTTACATCTGCTTGACACAAGAGGAACAATTTTATCCAAGATGCCCGATCGACTTGGAGATGCAGCGAAAGATTTTGAAAAAATTGTCGAATTGTCATCCTCCGATACACAGCAAAAAGCAAAAGCACTGCTCAAGCTTGGCCGTATTTATGTAAAGCTCGGCGATATGGTTACCGCAAAACAGCGGCTGGAAAACGCTTCGGAAATAGACCGTAAAATCGACGTATTCACACCAGCCGAGCGTGCTGAGATAAAAAGCATAATTCAATAAAAAAACCTGTAATATACTTCACTGTATAATGCAGAACACAATAATCTATATAAAAACTGTAATATAAAATTAATCTGCCGCAAGACGGCATTATCCCAAAAAGATAAAGTATTGCAAAGGTTTCACACTGATTTAATATCAATCCATCGACAAAACAATCTGCTATTAGCAAGGGCTGTTATGAAAATATTAAACGTAGTTGGCGCCAGACCGAATTTCATGAAAATAGCTCCGTTAATGGCGCAATATGACCAGCACAAAGACATTGATGCGATTCTCGTCCATACGGGACAACATTATGACCAGGAAATGAGTAAATTGTTCTTCAGCGAACTGGGTATTCCCGAGCCCGATATCAATCTGGAGGTGGGTTCAGGCAGTCATGCCGTACAGACCGCTGAAATTATGAAAAGATTCGAGCCGGTATTGATTGATTATCAACCGGATGTGGTTGTGGTAGTAGGTGATGTCAACAGTACAATTGCCTGTGGTTTGATCACCGTAAAACTCCATATAAAACTTGCACATGTCGAGGCCGGCCTGCGGAGTTTTGACCGCTCGATGCCGGAAGAGATTAACCGCATCCTTACAGACGCGATTAGTGATTTGTTGTTCTGCACAGAACAGGCGGGCATGGATAATCTGTTAGCTGAAGGTATTAAACCAGATAAGATACACATGGTTGGAAACGTGATGATCGATACTCTGCTAAGTCATTTAGACAGGGCTAAGCAATCCACAATAGTAGAGGATTTACTACAGCAGGGATACCTTGATGATAATGGTTTTGCGGTGCTGACCCTTCATCGTCCGTCTAACGTGGACGACCCTGTTATCTTTTCGAGAATTCTCGATGCTCTGGAGGTTATTCAAAAGGATATGCCCATTCTTTTTCCAGTTCATCCGCGAACACGAAATCAAATTTCGTCTCTTGGCTTACTGGCTAAGGTGGACAGTTTTCACAATCTCCACATGATGAATCCCATAGGTTATCTGGACTTTTTAAAACTCCAGGCCGATGCAAAGGTTATATTAACAGATTCAGGCGGCATCCAGGAAGAAGCAACAATTTTAAAAGTACCATGTATCACCCTGCGTCACAATACCGAACGCCCTGTCACCACTACCATCGGTTCGAATCAGGTCGTCGGAACAAATACCGAGCAAATTATCGCAGCATACAAAAATGTAATAACGGGCAAGTGGCGCAAACCGCAAACACCACCATTGTGGGATGGGCATGCCGCCAAGCGAATAGTAGATATTCTTCGAAAGAAGTTATAAGCAAGGTAACATTTATCGATAAAATCCTCACTCGTTGCAGAAGATAGATTCTCCGGCAGAAATAGACGGGAAAACGCACAAAGGAATTCTGTAAACAGAGCTTATCGCAACGGAATTCGCTTTTATTTATGTAGTTTATTCCAACATTTTCTTTTACAATTCTTTTTGGATTATGCTCCCTCCGAATAGGTTTCTTTTAAAGGCTTGATAACAATAGGGCTCATAATACCACTTGGCAGCATCTGATTCGGATCAGGCGTAATATTGATTACTTCGTTATCACTCAACTCAGTAGTCTCCGAGCCTCCGTCATCGAGTGTAGCACCAATATTGGTCACATTTCCATACGACCACCGACTTGTATCGCACATCGAAATGATAGTGCCATAAATTTGCGCACTGCCACGCACATCAACAATACCTCCCACTATCGCTCCGGTAATCACATTGTTCTCGGTTTCCTTTGGATTAGCATTTCCGAAATTTACATTGAAATTAGGTGCCAGGATAGTGGTCTCCTGTATTTTGGATTTATTCCTGAAAGTGGCCTCCCCCGTAAAGTACAGACAATTATGCATCCATTTGAATACTTCCGGGACATCGCTGACAATCACGCCGTTGAAAGTAC
>CAYVXS010000604.1:0-2335 GCA_964454885.1 uncultured Pirellulales bacterium | reverse complement strand
GAAAACGCCCAGACCCGCCTGATTGTCGGACAGGTACGTATGCTCGACCAGATTGCAGACCTTGCCAGGCGACAATATCCTTATGGCAGCCCCATAACTGAAAGAATGGGAGTTCCATATGGTATTGGTGGCATGGGTGGTCATGACAAATCGATTACGTTAGACTTTCGAGGTAATGTTGATGAGCTTAAAGGTGCACTCGAATGGAGTCTTATGAAGCCCAAGGAAATTGTCAAAGAGGGACTAAGCGAATATTTCCTCTATACGATCGAGGGAACGGAAACTATCCCGAACGGCTGGGGCAAGAGGCTGCTTTCGTTCCAGGCCGAAGATATTGAAATCGAGAGCCTGTATAAATACGACGAGCAGCGATGGGGCAATCAAACAATGCGATTCGTCAAGTTCGCAAACGACGGCGAGCACAACCTCGGTAATACTCCCATCCCGGATGGTAATATCAGGATATACAGCTTAACGAATGAAAATGGATATTTTTATTACGTCGGCCGGACAGACATAAAATATATTCCCGTAAACGAGGAGGTCGAACTGAATCTCGATACGGCAAGATTAGTCGAAGTTAAACCAACACTAATAGATTACAAGACAGAAAATTACCAGTTCGACCCTAACGACAACATCACCGGATGGGACGAAATACGCTCATGGAAAATCGAAATCACCAATACCCGTACTCTGCCCGTTAAAATAGAAATCACCCGCGGCTTCGATACTACGTACTGGAGACTGGCCTGTGATATTCCTTATGAAAAATACGACGTTATGCGCGCCCGCTTCAATCTGGATATTGAGCCGCGAACAAAACGTTCGTTCGAATACACCGTGACAACTTATCACGGCATGCGAGAAGAAGCAATGAATCAATAGAAAATAAGAAGCAAATTTTTTCAAGGAGAATAATTATGAACATGAAAACAAAAACAACAATCGCATTTGTGCTGCTGCTCGTAGGCAGTGGAATCGTTCAGGCAAGAATTAAGCTTGTTGCTCTGCCGGAGCGGGCGGCGACGGTAATCCGCTTAGATAATCCGCAGGCAACACTAATAGAGGAAGAGCGAGTCCTGACGCTGCAAAAGGGACTTAATAAGGTGGATTTCTCCTGGAAGTCCGTTTCCATCGATGCCGATTCGATTCGGCTGGCGGCGCTCGACCACCCGGACAAAGTGACGCTTTTAAGTGTCAGCTATCCGCCGGACGAAGCCGCGTTAGTCTGGGACATCAACAGCGACGGCGATTACGCAGAGACGGTCAGAATCAGCTACCTTTTGAGCAATATCGACAGGCTCATTACTTATAAAGCAGTAGCGAACAAGGAAGAAACAGAAGTTGATTTGAAAAGTTTTATCATCCTGCGAAACTTCTCCGGCGAGGATTTCGACAAGGCACGCGTACTTCTGGATTACGGCGAAGCCTTCGAGCAGGGAATAGACAACGAAGAGACAAAGCAGTTGCTTTTCCTAAAAGCACCAGAAGTTCCCATTCAGAAAATCTGGACGTTCGACGCCGCAAAGCTGCCCTGGAACCCGGAAGAGCTTGAAAACAGGAACGTCGGAATCCCGGTCAGCTATCGAATCGTCAATAACACAAACAGCGGCCTGGGTAAATTCGCATTATGGGGCGGCAAGGCGAGGATTTATCAGGATGACGGCCACGAGAGCACTATAATCCTGGGCGAGGACAACGCGATCCTGGTACCGGTCGGAGAAAAGATGGAGCTTTATATCGGTGATAGCCGTGACATCGTCGTGACACAGCGAAAGACAGCCGACTCGCGTGAAAACGTCCGCAGGCATAACACGGACAGGAACCGAATCATCCTGTACGACACCGACGAGGAAATCACCGCCAAGATAGAGAATTTCAAAGACAGCCCCGCCGTATTAACAATGATACAGCATATCCCCGGCCAGTGGGATATGGAAAACTGCACTTTGGACGGCAGGCGGCTGAGACTCGATACCGATTACAAGAAAAAAGACGCCAACACGCTCGAATTCGAGATTACACTGCCGGCCCGGACCGAAAAAGCCCCGGCGAGCAGAGAGTTTAAGATGCACTACCATCGCCGAAACATCCGCCCGGGCGTGACTACTATGCCGCATCCACAAGTCATCAGGAGATAATAAATGTAAAAAAACTCAAGCTTAAGGAGCATAAAAATGAAACGCATAATATTAGCTTTTATTATAACAGTCTCGGTTGCAGGTATCACACAAGCCAAGGTGGATTTAGTAACCCTGCCTCCACGAGAGACGGTTCAACTGACGATTTACAATTCCGCCGATATGACATTAGCTCGTGAAAGCAGAGCCTT
>CAYVXS010000603.1:0-2339 GCA_964454885.1 uncultured Pirellulales bacterium | reverse complement strand
CTTCGCAGGCCGCCGCGGATCTCGACTCGTTAGGCCGGGCGCACGTCTTTTATCCATGTATAGTTGTCAAGTTCACGCCGCGTGTTCAGGCTCCGCTCGGTATAAAGGATAGGCATAAAGTTTTGCATCAGATCGATCCCATCCTTTACGGACCCGGCGTATTTCATACAAGGGACAACATCAAAACCGGCATCGATAAGTTCGCGTATGCCCGTTTTAGCGGCCGAATCAGCTACGATAAGATCATGTCTGGTAATACCATGACTTTTTAATCTGCATTCAATACTGTCCGTCTCGCCTATGTATTTGAGGTTATTTTCGTAGAACAGTTCATCAATTAACAGCTTGCCGTCGTAAAGTCCTATCCTGGCACATGCCGAAGGATCAGGATAGAACCCGAAGTCCAGGCCATAGCCCAGGTGCTTCGCTTCCGGCGGCCATTCTTTGATCATCTTACTTTGATAAATAAGCCCCTCTTTGCGCGCCGCTTCACCAAGCCCGTAGACTTTCCACTTGTAAGGGTCGGCGGTACCGCGCTTAATGTTAGCGTCTATTGGCTCATATCCGAATATCTTCCTGCGTACAGAATCTTCAATAAATGGATTGTCTAAAATGGTGGATTTGATAACAAACGTCTCCGGCAGCTTTTTGAGATCGTAAACGAAATGGACCTCCTCGGTTGGATTATAATCGAAGAACATCATCTTTTTTGTTCTCATGTCGATCTGCTCGAAATCTTCCTTCTTGGATTCCATCGCTTCATTAAGCCAGGAATAGTCCTGCGTCAGACCGTGCATTTTCTGGTAATCATCCATGCCGTTAAACTCGATCGTGCTTCGCTGAAATTTATAGATCAGTTCGGTTTCGTTTGACAGGTTCTTGTCGTAAATGCCATGCGTTTTAATATAGCCTATAAAGTCATTATAGACAGAAGCCTTTACCCAGGTACGTTTCAGCCGCCAGATTGTCAGTCGCGATTGCTCCATGCCGGCGAGATTGAGAAAGCATTGAATAAGGGAGAACGTTTTCGTTGACCGCGAACCACCCTCGTTGATTATATAACGGTATTTATTTAAGGGTCGCCGATTTGTTTGATCCCAGATAGCTTCCCAGTTGCGGAGGAATATTTTACTTTGTTTTACCTTTATCAGCATTGGTAAGTTCTACATAAAACCCGCCAAAAGAATGATCTATTTGCTGAACGTCCGTCCATCCTTTATTTTTCAGCCAGAAAATAGCCCCGCCACAATGAGGTTTCCATAACTGAGCTTCGAACATTGATTCAATTCTGAGCAGTGTTTTTTTAATTATGTAAAAACATTCGTTTTCTTCATCTGCCCTCTCTGCATATTGATAAATCGATTGTCGTGAAGCGAAATCAAGATGATATGCCAATCCTGAAACTGTTGGTTTTTCACCGCAGAGTTCGAAATACTCATCGATTAATTCCTGGAGTTTTTCGGGGTCATTATATTTCGGTCGTGGTGCTGGCATTTCAAATCAAACTCAAAATCATATAAAGTAAAACGACAATTATTCCTGTTATTAATCCCATTTCAAACCAGAAGTTTTTCCATTCTCTCATGTATTAGCTCTTTTGCGATAAATCTTCCCTGTCTTTGAACGGTAAACTTTCGTGAATGGCAACCCCTTTGCTTCCAATAGTGCGATTTGTTTGCGGGATTTCACTTTCTGCTTTCCGCGCTTTATCGTTGCATATAGAAATTTACCTTTCTTTGCCATTACGTTCCCTGATTTGCGAGAATTGCCCTTGCCTGTAAAAGTGCTTTTTGCCTGGCTCGTTTTCTTGAAACGTCATCACCGCAGATATAATAATATTTCTTGCCGGAGTTTCCCCAGCGCATATAGCAGCCTTCACTATCTTTTCCTTGCTGTACGGGCATAGGACAAAATTAAGTTATTTTCATATAATTAACAAAAATAAAAAAGGACCAGCGTTATAGATTTCCTGTTTAGGGAACAAACAATAAAAGACTACAATGTCTTTTATAACTTTATGAATTCTTAATACAAGAATAAAGGACATCGAGATAGTTTATTATTTTATGAAAACTTTCATGAACATTAAAAGACTTGTAACTCTTTATATATTTCCATAAATTTTTAAAACTATTTAAAGACGTATAACTCTTTTATTATTTTTTAAATTTTCTAAAAACATTAAAAGAGTTTGAAGTCCTTTATTATTCTCTAATGAATTTGAAAACTAATTAAAGAGTCGGATGTCCTTTTATATTTTTTACTTTTTTCTAAAAAGTATAAAAGACTCCAATGTCCTCTATTAATTCTGTCCCATTTTGAAAAACCTTAATTTAAGA
>CAYVXS010000602.1:0-2356 GCA_964454885.1 uncultured Pirellulales bacterium | reverse complement strand
AGAATGTTGATAGGCCGGTACAGGACCTCTGGCGGATATTCAGAGTAATGGCCGAATTCACCGAGGGCTTCGAGGAGCTTGCCTCGGTCGGTCCGGCGGTTTCCATCTTCGGTTCCGCCCGCGCCAAGCCCGACGAGCAATATTACAAACTCGCCGAACAGACCGCTTTCGAGCTGGCAAAGGCCGGTTTTGCAGTTATCACAGGCGGCGGTGGCGGAATTATGGAAGCGGCCAATAAAGGAGCCGCAGATGCGGGCGGAAAAAGTATCGGCCTGAATATCGAGTTGCCCCACGAACAGATTCCGAACGACCATCAGAATCTGTCACTGCATTTTCGATATTTCTTCGTTCGCAAGGTGATGTTCCTCAAGTACGCTCACGGCTTTATCGTTTTCCCCGGCGGCTACGGCACTATGGACGAATTCTTCGAGTCGATGGTTTTGATTCAAACCCTCAAGCAGGCGTCGTTTCCCGTAGTTTTGATGTGCAGCGATTACTGGGAAGGTCTTACTTCCTGGATTAAAACAAAAATGTTAGGCGAATATCAATACATTTCTCCCGAAGATATCGACGTCTTTACAATGGCGGACGATCCTCAAACAGCGGTCAGGATTATCAGAGAATACAAAGAGGCAGAGGGCCATGTAGGAATCGATTTGCCTCCCGGTATGAAAAAAACGTAAACTGCAACTGATTACCGCATTTATAACTAAGAAAGGAGTAATAGTTATGAACACAAAGCTGATTGTGGTTTCGGTGATTTCCCTGTTGTTAGCCGGTTGTGCCGGTATGGAAAAACCTGTGATGCACAATGTCGATAAGGACACTTTCTTCGTCGAAGTAGAGGACTTCAACCTGACCGGCGCCAAGGTGCTGGACCTCGAAGGAGCAAGCGGCGGAAAAAGCGTTGTGCTCCAGGACGATACGGGCAAGGCCGAGGCGACTATCCGGCTGAGCAAAGGTGGCTACGAGATAATAGTCTATGGCCTGGCGCCGTCCTACGAAGAGGACGCATTCTTCATGAAAGTCGGCGGTAATGCGGAGCAGCGGATGTGGATGGAAAGCCCCGGTGAAATTGTGCCCACCCTGGAATATGTAGCTTATACACAGGAGGCAGACGGCCCGTGCGATATCGTCATCACCTACGCCGAGCCGAACGTCGAGCTCGACCGCGTACAGTTCAAGCGGGTCCAATAGTATAAAAACCGGACGGGAAAAAAGTGCCGTATAGAAAATAGTTCGCAATCAGCAATGTCACGACCGAAACAAATATTAAACCGAGTAAATGAATGATAAGAACACCTGCTCCTTTTATGCCGTGTGCCCTGATAATCAGCACAGGAACAGCAACCGGATAAAGTATTAAAACCAGCCAATAGGTATTTGGAAGTAAAGGCTTCCCGGAGATTTTGCCGTCAATGATGCAGATTTGAGTAAGAACGAAAGCCATGACAACCGAATATAAGAAATCCCTCTGATTTACCTCAAACGAAGAGCTTAGACCAATGCTGTAAATTAATACTATCAGATAAACCAGCACAATCAGGAACGTCCGGTATCTTCTTTGGCTTTCGGTCTGCATAATATGGCTCCGCTGTTTTGCAAAGCCGGTAAAATTCTACTGATGCTTATCTTCCAACTGCGTCCCGGCAATAATAATATCGGTCAGGGAATACCAATCCACTTTTCTCGTTAAGAACATAATCGCCGCCAATGAAATAAACAAACCAATGGAACCGGCTAAAAGGGCGTAATCCTCGATCATCAAAAGGACATAAAGATAGATATACAATAATGTCACGACTACCCCGACGATGATCGCGCGTTTGCTTGTCTTCAAAACGGCCGCGGAATAGGCGGTAACAAGGATAATAACCGCTGCGCTGGCTATCATATACGACCGGATAAAACCGAAATGCTCGGCGAGGGACAGCTCAAGCAGATAGAACAGACACATCCCAATGCCGATAAGCAGGATTTTCATAAAATGAGAATTATTAAATGATTCCAAAAAACTACTTTTCCGCATACTGTTCATATTAACTTCACTTTCTCATTCCTATTATAAAACTTATGCGATGATAGTAAAGAAATTTCTCAAATCATAAAAAACCACCAAATGTTGTTTATATGAGTATACAGAACGACAAAAAGCTAATTATTATAAATTCCAAATCCCTTAAGGTTAATTTTCAATGTGAAAAGCGACACACCTCCGGCAAGAACAAGATTCACGATATGCGGAGGTTCGAATATGAAATAAGTAAGAATATAAGTATTTATTATATATTATTTGTGTGTAATAGCACTGGAATTATGTATATTTACAGCTAGAAATGTCTTTTGAATTATAATT
>CAYVXS010000601.1:0-2381 GCA_964454885.1 uncultured Pirellulales bacterium | reverse complement strand
CGTCAAGCGGTGAGAATTCGCTCAATCGGTCCTGATAATCGGGCCCAGATCTTCAAGCTCCTTCTCTGCGGCTTTTCTCTTGTGTTTGTGTTTGCCTCTCAAAGAGTCTATTTTTGCCATCGCCTTATCCTGCAACGCACCGGGCTGACGGGCCTTATCCAGCATTTCCTCCAGATTAATAGTCCCGGCATCGTATAGATTCCAGAGATGCTCATCGAGAAGCTGCATACCAAGCTTTTTGCCGGTTTGAATACTGGAATCTATTCGGTATGTCTTGTTTTCACGGATAAGGTTGGCAATAGCGGGAGTTACAACCATAAATTCATAAGCCGCGATTCTGCCTCTACCGGTAGCACGAGGACAAAGGGCCTGACTAAGAACCGCTATCAAATTACTGCTTAGCTGGATGCGAATTTGCTCCTGCTGGGTAACGGGAAAAACGTCAATAAGCCTTGTAATCGTACCGGCGGCACTTGTCGTGTGTACCGTGCTGAAGACCAGGTGGCCGGTTTCAGCGGCCCTGACGGCCGATTCGATTGTCTCTAAGTCACGCAATTCACCGACGAGAATCACATCCGGGTCCTGCCTCAAAACACGTCTTAAGGCCTCGGAAAAACTCGGGACATCAACACCGACCGATCTTTGGTTAATAATGGATTTTTTGTGATTATGATAATATTCTATGGGGTCTTCGACTGTTACAATATGACGGTCGAAGTTTTCGTTGATATAATTGATCATCGTTGCGAGGGTCGTAGTTTTGCCGCTGCCCGTCGGACCGGTAACCAAAAACATACCTCTTGGCCTACGACACAAGGCTGCACAAATCTTCGGTAATCCCAATTCCTCAAAGGTAAGAATCTTCGAAGGAATCAGTCTCAAAACTATTGAAATATTGCCCTTCTGTTTGAAAACAGATACACGAAACCGGCCTTTATCGGCAAAGGCAAAACCGAAGTCGGTCCCGCCTTCTTCCTGAAGCTCCTGCTGGTTTCGGTCGGGGGTGATGCTTTTCATTAAAGCTGCCGTATCATCAGGTTCGAGAACTTTGGTCTCCAGAGACCTCAACCTGCCGTCTATTCGTAATACCGGGGGGCGGTTTGTGACCAAGTGTATATCTGAAGCACCTTGTGTAACACAGGCATTCAGCAACCTGTCCATATTAACTGTTGCCATCTAATAATCCTCAAAAACTAATTCTCACTTAATCTACAACCATACCTTCGGTCTGTGTTATTCTGACCACTTCGGCGGGCGTGGTAACTCCGTTAAATATCTTGCGTATTCCATCGTCCCTTAAGGTTCCCATACCGCTGGCTCTTGCCGCTTTTCTTAGTTCCGTGGTCGGAGCCTTCGAAAAGGCCAGCTCTCTTATTTCGGTATTCATTTCAAACATTTCAAATATAGCAATACGGCCCTTATAGCCGGTTTTTTGACATTGACTACATCCGGTCCCTTTATAGACGGGGGTTTTTTTAAGTTGTTCCGGAGCAATACCCAGCGACCTTATAAGTTTCATATCCGGATTTTCATCGACCGTTTTACACCTTTTGCAGATGATTCTCACAAGTCTCTGGGCCATAATAGCCTGAATGGAACTCGCGACGAGGAACGGCTTGACACCCATATCAATCAAACGTGTTATAGCACTGGGGGCGTCATTCGTATGCAAAGTGCTGAAGACCAGGTGCCCTGTCAGTGCAGCCTGAATGGCGATATCGGCCACGACGCCGTCACGGATTTCACCGATAAGTATGATATTCGGAGCCTGTCGTAACATCGCTCTGAGAATCTTGTCAAATGTTAAGTTGATTTCATCTCTGACCTGACACTGGTTCATACCGGCGAAGTTATATTCGACGGGGTCTTCGGCGGTAATGATCTTTTTGTCCGGCTTGTTAAGCTCCTGCAAAGCCGCGTACAACGTTGTGGTCTTGCCGCTTCCGGTAGGACCCGTAACCAGAAATATGCCGTTGGGCCTCGTGATTATCTTCTGGAACTGTTCGTAATTATCGTGTTCGAAACCGAGTGACTCGATACCGATATTGACCGCATCTGGACGCAAAATTCGAAGCACAACGCTCGGCCCGTGGACACCGGGCAGGGACGAAACACGAAAATCGATATCCTGGCCACCAATCTCACGTTTAATACGCCCGTCCTGCGGCAGCCTTTTCTCGGCGATATCCATGCCGGAGAGAATCTTAAAACGGGTAACGAGCGGGGCCTGCATACTCTTGGGAATATTGTCCCTTTCCATACAAACACCGTCAACACGGTACCTTACTCGAACCCGGTCCTCCATCGGCTCTATATGTATATCGCTGGCCCGCATGAAATAAGCGTTGTCAATAATCAAATTTACCAATCTGATAATGGGA
>CAYVXS010000600.1:0-2384 GCA_964454885.1 uncultured Pirellulales bacterium | reverse complement strand
ACAAGCGAAAATCCGGGATTTTTATGGGATTTCCCCTTAGTGTGGGGGATTGTGCACGCTAAGTCCGAAGGCATCTTCGGCGGCTTCCTTGAGCACTTCCGAAACTGTCGGGTGCGGGAAGCTTATCCCGGTGATTTTTTCCGTGCTGCCTATGAGTACTCTGGCGGCCCCGACCAGTTCGGTAACGATTGAGCCAACCATTGAAACGCCGAGAATCCTGTCGGTGGAATTATCCCTGATAACCCTGATTTCGCCGGTAGTCTCATTGTGAGCGTTGCTTCTGCCGTTTGCTTTGAAGAAAGACCGCCCCACGGTAATATCCAGCCCCCGGGAATTACAGGCCTCTTCTGTTTTTCCGACCGATGCGATTTCGGGGAAAGTGTAGACCGCTCGCGGGATCAGGCTATAGTCTGCCATCTCTTCGTTTCCACCGGTTGCGTTGATTGCAGCAACCTCGGCTTCGGCGAAAGCCCCATGCGCCAGATACGTTGTCCCTACCGCGTCGCCGATGGCATAAACTCCGGGGACATTGGTCAGCATTTTTTTATCGACGGCAATAACAAGGCCGTTCATTTGCAGGTTCAGAGCATCGACGGTCTCTTTATCGACTGTTGCTTTTCGTCCGACCGAAATCAGCACTTTTTCAGCCTCAATTTGCCGGCCGCTTTCGAGGTTGACTTTTACGGGAAGGGCGGTTTTATCGACTGAGATAACTTTTTGTTCTGTAAGAGATTCGATACCGAGCTTTTTGAATTCACGTTCTATTAATTTTCCGACCCACGCATCTTCCATCGGAATCAAACGCGACAGCGCCTCGACGATAGTCACCTTCGTGCCCATAGCGGCATAAACGCAGGCCATCTCACAGCCGATGACACCGCCGCCGACAATGACCATCGAGGCCGGTATTCGCTCTAAGCTCAGGGCCTCTTTGCTGCTGATTACGGTTTTGCCATCGAAGGGTATCGATGGAATTTCAACAGGTACTGAACCTGTTGCCAGGATGATATTTTCCGTCTCAATTTGAGTTGGATAAGTGTCGGATTCTATGGTGATTTTACCGGGCGCGGTGACAATACCCCTTCCAGGGAAGATTTTGATTTTGTTGCTCTGGATCAATCCTGTCACGCCTTTGCGAAAGGCGGTTACAATGGCATCCTTCCTGGCCTGGATTTTCGGCCAGTTTGCAATCGGAGTTCCAACGTCAATACCCATCAGATTTGCATGTTTGAATGTAAGCAGAGTATGGGCTGAAGCGAGTAGTGTTTTTGAAGGTATGCAGCCGCAGTTAAGGCATGTGCCTCCCATCAAATCTTTCTCGGCAATCGCTACCGTAGCGCCTTTTTGTGCACATCTTATAGCGGCCGAATATCCTCCCGGCCCACTGCCGATTACTACAACATCAAATTTTTCCGACATAATCAAACCTCATTTTCTTGTCTTCTATGGTTTCCTTATAAATTTATAGTTTCGTTAATATAGCAGAAATTAAAGCCGGAGGAAAGTGCAGGCTTGATTTTTATTGTGGTAGAGATTTTACATACAATTTACATGAAATTATAGTGATTCGATGATATAATGATATGCGTATGCGGTTATATAATTTTTGATATCATCATAAGCGATTTTAACACGGGAGATAAAGAATTTTTAGTTCATTAATAAAATTAATATGGATAGTCTATGTTATATTGATTTCTGGATTGTATGGACTTAGTGATTGCTTTGCCACTGAAGCAGAAAACGAGTCATTAGACGTCATATTAAAAGAACAGAGCAGATGGGGGAAAATTGAGTATTTAAAGTCTTGTAATAGAGAACTTTCCGAAGATGAAAATAATGTATTGGAAAGGTTCGAAGAAGAAACTAAACATTGTGATTGGATGATGAATTATTACGCTCAACTAATTTTGCGCCGTAGCGTACCCGATAGACATGCAGTGACTCCTCAAGTTGCGAAAGCGGAAGAACTGTTTACTAAAATGAGGGCAGGTAAGGTCGCTAATGGTACTTACGACATATACCTAGATGAAATTAAAGTTTTAGGAAACGATGTCACGGGATTTCTTTTGGATTTCTTGAATTATAGAGAACAACATGATTACTTTAGAAAAGATATTGCTATTAAGGTGCTTGGTGGACTTGATGATGATAGGATTATACCTACATTAAAAAAGGAAGTAACAAAAGAAGAAAATAGAAACCATTTAGAACAAGAATTGCTGGCTATTCTGAAGCACGATTCTACCAATGAGATGGTTGATTATGTAAGTGGGGTTATTGCTGGGAAAGAAAGTTCTTTTGACCAGGGATATATCATATCATTTCTATCAGGAAGCAATTTGCCAAAAGAGACAAAAATGAAGATATATTCTCACTATAAG
>CAYVXS010000599.1:0-2401 GCA_964454885.1 uncultured Pirellulales bacterium | reverse complement strand
AACAGTGCGAAGATAATGCCCGGATCGAAAATGCCGGCAATATCGAATTCATCAAAGGAAGCGCTTCGGCGCTGCCCTTTGCAGATAATTCGATAACAGACATCGTAAGCTGTCTGACCTTTCATGAGGTGACGGATGTTCGGGATAAGACTGTCTCCATACGTGAAGCCCTGCGCGTACTTAAGCCAGGCGGAACTTTCACGTTCCTTGATTTATTCGAAGACCCTCGCTATTATCCGGATTTCCGGAAGGTCGCAAACAGCATCAGCGAACCGGGCGGAATCATTCTCCGGCAGGAAAAGCTTTCGGATATTTTCAAATTGCCCTATCCGCTGGATACGAAAAAAGTATTGAAATATGCAGTGCTGCTGGTCGGCAAAAAGGACGGCTGATGGGAATAAGCGCAGAAACGAATTACGATCCGATTGCCGATGAATACTTCGCGGCTTTGATTTCTACACCGTTACCGCTTCCAGGTACTACGCACCAGTCGCTTTGGAGTCACCGTCACACAACAGCGACTCTAAAAATGCTAAAATAAAACTACAAAATTTTCTAGCTCAAATCTTACATTCCGGAGTTGATATACAGCGAATTTGAATAAAAATAGTAAACATTTGTCTAGTATTAATCGGGAATAAAAGCAGATAAACTTCACAATAAATTGGGGGGGGATCTGCATGTACAAATACAAACAGAAAATCATACAGCATCTGGGAATAGTGGCCGGAGTCTGTAATGAGATTGAACTAATTAACACGATTGATGCTGAGATAGAAAAACCTAAACGAAAAGTGACGGTCGGCCAAGCCGTACAATCCATCATACTAAACGCATTGGGATTCAGCGGAAGAGCGATGTATCTGCACCCGGACTATTATCGTAAACGACCGGTTGATCTTCTGGTGGGAGAAGGGCTTGAGCCTGAAGATCTCAACGATGATTGCCTGGGAAGTGCTTTGGACGCTTTGTACGATTACGGCGTCACGGAATTGTTTTACCGGGTGGCGTCAAAGGCTCTGGCAGCATTCAATATCGAGCATCGCTATGTGCATCTGGATACAAGCAGTTTCAGCCTGCACGGGAAATATGACTTTGAGGACGAATCGGATACGGAAGTGGTAAGCATTACCAAAGGGTATTCCAAGGACGGACGGCCGGAACTGAACCAGGTAGTGGCATCGATGATGTGCGCTTACAAAAGCACCATACCCGTCTGGATAGAAGTGTTAAGCGGGAACAGTAACGATAAAAAGAGTTTCAGGGAAACAATTAAAAAGTTCAGGGAGCAGTTTCAGAAGAAGAAGCTGCCGTATTTTGTGGCGGACAGTGCGCTTTTTACGGCGGAAGGACTCAAGGAACTTGAAACAACTAAATGGGTGACTCGGGTTCCTGAGACAATAAAAGAGGCCAAAAAGGCCCTTTTAGCAATAAATAAGGAGAAAATGACGGAATCCGGCCTTCCGGGATACCGGTATCATGAGATGGAATCAGCATATGCGGGCATACCGCAACGCTGGCTGATTGTGTATTCGCAGCAGGCCTATGAAAGGGAGTACGCCACCCTGATCAAGAATATCAGACGGGAGAATGAGAAGATGGGCAAGGAGTTATGGCACTTGGGGAACAAAAGGTTCGCCTGTGAAGCAGATGCCATAAAGGCCGTCAAGCGTTTTGACAAGAAACTGCGATACCACAAAGTGCAATACGACATTCAAGTCAAAAAATCGTATGATAAAAAAGGAAGGCCTGATAAAACCCAGGCCCCGGTGCAACAGGAATGGCATATCGACGGTTCGCTTGTGATAAACCCATTAGCTGTGGGCGAAGCGAAAGTCAGAAAAGGCATGTTCATCATCGCGACAAATGAACTCGATAAGGATGCCATTACATCACGTCAATTGCTTGAAGTATACAAAGCCCAGAATGTCTCGGTGGAACGCGGATTCAGATTTCTCAAAGACCCGATGTTTTATGCGGAAAGTCTTTATCTTAAATTACCGAAACGCATCATGGCTTTGATCATGGTGATGGCGCTTTCCCTTCTCGTGTACTCGCTGGCGGAAAGAAAGCTCCGGAAGGCATTAGCCAAAGAAGACCTCTCGATCGGCGATCAAAAACGCCGCCCTACGAAAAAACCCACTATCCGCTG
Organism: uncultured Pirellulales bacterium; assembly: GCA_964454885.1. GTDB lineage: Bacteria > Planctomycetota > Phycisphaerae > Sedimentisphaerales > Anaerobacaceae > JAFGPS01. Next base: position 249 of record CAYVXS010000599.1, on the reverse strand, counting down.
GGTATTCCAGAAGTTTGAGGATGTACTCATTTTATATGTCTATGAATCAGATCGTCTGAAACTAATCCAGTGTGAATTGATGCAAGATCATATAACCGTTATCAAATGTTTAGGAAAACATGTTGAAAAAATGTATTTTTTTGATTATTGACCTCCGGAATGTAAGTGTTACTTATTTTTTGCTGTTTACTTATCTGCTGCGAAGCTATATCCGCAGAAAGGGCTTTGCGTGCCTGCTTTGAACACAGC
>CAYVXS010000598.1:0-2403 GCA_964454885.1 uncultured Pirellulales bacterium | reverse complement strand
TTCCGAATAAGACAATTCCGCCAGGTCCCGTAATGTCAATACATTCCTGAGATATTCGGGTAATTGCGCGATATAGCTTCTCAAAGTGTCCTGGAGATATTTCGAATTAAGCTCACTTAAAGGAGAATGCGTAATCTTTTCCTGGACGGCTGCGACAGATATTCTTTTCCTCTCTGCGATTTTTCGTCTTAACATCGATATCGCAATATTGTTTGCCACGCGGAAAATATAAGCTTTTACACAGTCAGGCTTCACTCCCCCTTCGTAATGTGCCAACTGTAAAAAAGTATCCTGATAGGCATCACAAACATCCTGTTCGTTGCCTAATATGCGCCAAAGCATGGTGACTATTTCCTGTCCGTGTTTCTGCATTGCAGACAGAATCCACCTCTGGTTATCGGCAATAGTCTCTGAGCCGATAAAATCCCATACTGCACCGTAGCTTACGGCCCTATCAAGCATAAACGTCCATTTCGATCATATAATCTTGTTCTGTTTATTAAGACGCAGTGCCAATTAATATGTTAACAAAAAAACGCAAAAAAGGGTAAAAAAATTGTTTTCTTACATAACGTTTCAGTTGCTCATTGCGTCTTGGTTTCAAACATCGGTGAAAAATAAGGACATTCTTAGAATTCAGGTCATAAGAATATGGACGTAACTAATTCTAAAAACAACACTTATAGCAAAAAAAACAATGCCATAGATGTCGTTTCTCTGGTAGATGATTTACTCAATAAGGCTGTACAATACGGCGCGAGTGATGTCCATTTTGAGCCTACAGGGGCCGATTTAGTGGTTAAATATCGCTTAGATGGAGTCCTGAATACTGTTGAAAAAATCCCTAAGTCCTTATCAGATAACGTCATAGCCAGGCTAAAAGTTCTGGGGGGGCTTTTAACCTACAGAAACGATATTCCCCAGGAAGGCCGGATAGAAATAGAAAAAAGTCAAAACGGCCATGTTACAGATCAGCGTCTTGCCGTTTTTCCGACAATTCACGGCCAGCGGGCGGTAGTACGTTTATTTTACAGTAATATTGAATTAATGGAGCTCGAGCAGTTAGGTTTCTCGAATCATATATATACAACTCTCAAACAAGTTACCGCCCAGAATATGGGAGTTTTACTTTTAACCGGTCCGGCAGGCAGTGGAAAGAGCACAACATTGGCCGCCCTGCTCAGGCATATTTTGAAAAATTTCTCCGGCAAAAGTGTTGTGACTCTCGAAGATCCCGTGGAAATCAGGATAGAAGGTGCCACACAAACGCAGATTACGCCGCACGGCCAAATGACTTTTCCGACCGCTCTCAGGTCGCTGCTCAGACAGGATCCCCAGGTACTGATGATCGGAGAAATAAGAGATGCCGAGACGGCTAAAATCGCCATCGAAGCCGGACTAACAGGACACCTTCTGATGAGCACGATGCACAGCGGCACTCCAGCAGGAGCGTTTCTTCGACTTCTTGAGATGGGTATCGAGCCTTACCAGGTCACTTCAAGTGTCTCGGCGGTACTTAACCAGAGACTGGTCAGGAAACTTTGTGAGAAATGTAAAAGAAAATCCGAACAGGAAGATTCCTACCAGGCAACCGGATGTGACGAATGTTTTAACACCGGATATAAAGGAAGAATTTTGATAGCGGAAATTGTCCGGTTGGACAGTGAGCTGCGCAAAGCTATTCTGGCCAAAGCCGACCTCGAAGAGCTTGAAGCCCTGCTGATGAGCAAGGGACACGCAAACATGTTGACCGATGGCCAGCGACTGGTAAGCAACGGCCTAACGACTCAGGAAGAACTGAATAAAGTATGTGGTTTTTCTGCCTGAAACATACACCGGATTAATCAGGAAATTAAATATGAATTCGCAGGGATATTCAAAAAAGCAAATTTCAAAAACCGGATATTTTTCATTTTTTAAACCTAACATTGTCAGCATCATCGCAGTATTGATTTCCATATTAGTTTTTACCGGTATTGCAAAATCTGAAACACACGAGGTTACGATTCCCGAACAATGGAAGTCAAAAATATTTGTCGGCGAATTAGTGGTGGATTGCAATGCTTTTTATGGAATCTGTTGGCAATTTGGGCTTTATCCTGTAGTTCGGCTTAATGTACCGGTGGAAAATCTCACATCGAAACAATTGCATTTTAAGTTTAATTACAGCACAAAAAGCTTAATTAAAGGCTATGGCAACTCCGGGATGGGTGTTATCTATACACTTGCTCCTTCCGAGAAATGTCTGATAGATACGATTGTCCCTATTGCATCCGTCACACGACCGATCAAATTCCTGATAAGGATGAGCGAGCCAACTGAAAATTTTGACGCGAGGGCTTCGGCAGATGATGTTATTATAACAATTGATCCATTTAAAATCTCCACAAGTCCCTCAAATGA
>CAYVXS010000597.1:0-2407 GCA_964454885.1 uncultured Pirellulales bacterium | reverse complement strand
GTATCACCCGTAAGAGTCTGTTTTAAGCCGACAACAGCTACAATGTCACCGGCACTTGCCGAATCCAAAACCTTGCGTTCGTTCGCATGCATCTCAAAAATTCTGGTAATATTCTCCCGTCGATTGCGATTCGAGTTTAAGATTCTGCTGCCGGTCTTCAGCCTGCCCTGATATATTCTAAGAAAGTATAAATCTCCATGTACATCGTTTGTAATTTTGAACGCAATAGCAACAAGACTGCCGTTGGGATCACACTTGATGGTAACCTGTTTATCGGCATCATTTGGTTTGTGTCCTATAATATCTGGTTTATCCAGCGGCGATGGCAGATACTCTACAACACCATCGAGTAGTCTTTGCACACCAATGTATTTTAATGCAGAGCCAACAAAGACCGGATTAAGCTTGTTTTTTAAGGTTCCCGTCCTGATTGCTCTGGTTATCATTTCCCCGGCAACCGGTTTATCATGGACATAGGCATCCATTAGCTCTTCATCATACTCGGCAGAAAGTTCTATCATCTGGTGTCTGTATTGATTGGCTGCCTCCAGTAATTCCGCGGGGATTTCTTTTTCCTCGAAAATAGCGCCCTTCTTTTCAGGTTTATAAAAAACAGCTTTCATGTTGATTAAGTCTATTATTCCCTTAAAAGAATCTTCCGCACCAATGGGAATCTGTACGACAACCGGATTTGCCAGGAGCTTGTCTCGAATACTGTCAACTGACATTTCGAAATCAGCTCCAACCTTGTCCATCTTGTTGATGAAACAAAGACACGGCAGACCATATTTTTGCCCCTGCCTCCAAACGGTTTCACTCTGTGCCTGCACACCCTCACTGCCGTCAAAGACAGCTATCGCACTATCGAGAACACGTAGCGACCTTTCCACCTCGGCGGTAAAATCGATATGCCCCGGTGTATCAATCAGGTTAATATCGATGCCTTTCCAGGGACATTTTGTCGCTGCAGAAGTGATAGTGATCCCTCTTTGCTGCTCCTCCTCCATGTAATCCATTACAGCAGTACCATTGTGCACTTCACCCATTTTGTACGTTTTACCCGCATAATAGAGTATACGCTCGGTAACGGTCGTTTTACCGGCATCGATATGAGCCATAATTCCTATATTACGTATATTTGCCAGTGTACCCATCTTAAAATCCACATGCCATGCTTAATGGCTCAATTGAAAATAACCGGCCATAAGCAGCAGATAAAAAAACTGCCACGGTTATTTTTCATAAACTCACCGTGGCAGTAGTAAAAACAATTATTACCAGGCAAAATGAGCAAAAGCTTTGTTCGCCTCTGCCATTCTGTGTACATTCTCCCGGGTAGTCATTGCGCCACCCTGTTCATTATAAGCATCTATCAACTCGGCCGCAAGACGTTGGCACATCGGCTTGCCCTTCTTGGACCTGGCTGAGATCAAAATCCATCTGAAAGCAAGAGATTGCTGGCGTTTCGAACTGACCTGCATCGGCACCTGATAACTCGCCCCGCCGACTCGTTTGCTCCGAACCTCGATTAACGGTTTCACATTGTTAATAGCCTTCTCAAATACCTCAAGTGCTTCGGCATCCTGTATTTTTTCACCTACGATGTTCATAGCATCATAAAAAATCTGCTGAGCGGTGCTTTTCTTGCCTTCCAACATCAAACAGTTAATGAATTTAGAGACTAATTTGCTATTATACCTGGGGTCAGGTTGTAATTGTTGGCTTGAAGAAGTAAAACTTTTCATATTAGGTTCTCGATCAGACTTTGTCTTTCATAATCAGTTTTCAGTAATTGTTAAATCCCACACTATTTACCCTTTTTTGCTCCGTACTTGCTCCTGCCCTGTTTTCGATTAGAGACGCCGGCACAATCCAGAACTCCACGTACGATATGATATCTTACACCAGGCAGGTCCCTGACACGGCCCCCTCGAATAATAACAGTGCTGTGCTCCTGAAGATTATGATCGATGCCCGGTATATAAGCAGTAACTTCTTTGCCATTCGTCAATCTAACACGGGCAATTTTGCGCAAAGCTGAATTCGGTTTCTTCGGTGTCTGAGTTCTTACAATCAAACACACGCCTCGTTTCTGCGGTGAGCCGCTGATATCGGATACCCGCTTATGACCTTTGGATTTGGCTCTCGGACGTCTGACTAATTGATTTATTGTCGGCATAATTTCTATAGTTCCATATCTTACATATATTTCATTAAATGTCGATAAAACAAGTATTGTAACATCAATTGCATAAATTCCAACAAATTTTACTCCCTGATTCGATTTTTTTTCAAAATTGGCGAAAATATCGGATTTTATTCTCCAAAATCCCTGAAATCGACCAGGTAAACATCCATATACAATGCCATCCCTAATCCGATACTCATTTCATTTAAAATCCATAAA
>CAYVXS010000596.1:0-2413 GCA_964454885.1 uncultured Pirellulales bacterium | reverse complement strand
TCTGCCGTATTCAGGATGATTTCTGTCCCATGGTGACACATATATCCCCAATTTCAGACCATATTCCTGACAGGCATCGGCCATTTCGCGAACCAGGTCGCCCTTGCCGTCACGCCAGGGGGAATTTTTAACCGAATACTCGGTGTATTTAGAAGGCCAAACGCAAAAACCGCAGTGGTGCTTGGCCACCAGAATGACGGCCTTCATACCGGCCTCTTTACAGATGCGTGCCCACTGGCGACAGTCCAGTTCCTCAGGATTGAACAGATTGACGTCTTCGTTGCCATACCCCCACGACTGGTCCGTATAGGTATTCAGGGAGAAATGGATAAAGGCATAATATTCCAGCTCCTGCCATCTCAACTGATTTTCCGACGGCACCGGGCCACAAGGGGCCGGAGCTTTTGTCTGGGCGGAACACAAGCCAATTAAGCAAACAGAAAGCAGGATTCCATGTAACAATTGCCTGGTCATAATTTTTCCTTTATTTTGATTTCAATAAACTCCGGTTCATACGGCGCAATAGTGAAATCGTCGGAGTAATCTTTATCGAAAAGAATACTCCGTGATTTTTCTTTGATTTGAATTTCTTTCGGCTCACCGCTTACATTCAAATATAAAAAATGGTTTTTATCTATCTGCCTGGCCATTACACCGGACGGCACATCAGGCCCTTTTTTTGATACCCAGCTCATCGATCAAATCGTCGAGCAAACCGCCAAGCACCTCTCCTTTTGCAGGTAATCCAACGTAAATCGCCCTGCCTTTGCCAAAGTTATTAGAAGTCATTATTGGGTAATCTTTATCCAGACTGGTAATACTGCCGAGAACTTCAGCTCCTTTGAGATCGACAATATCAAACCTTGTCGATTGGGTATTAATAGCTTTTCCCTTATAATCAAATTCTATTTTATTGCCCCAGTAAGACTTCCTTGAAATTTCATTCATGTTTTCTGTTTCTTCGTAACCTCCCAGGCGTATCCCGAATACATCACTTAACATGCCCGGGCGGGTAGATGCAAAGACCTGCCCGGATTCATTGACGATAGCAGAATTGCTTGTCATTATTACCGTTCCGCCATTTTTTACATAGTCTCGGATTTTGGCGGCCGTTACTTCATCCATTACAGCAACACCGGGAACAAACAGCAATTTATAGTTTAATGAGCTTCGGCTGATTTCCACATTGCGTGAATCCATGTTGCGCCAGTAAAACAGGTCCCAGCAGGCCTGCAGTTGGTTTTCATGTTGCTCGGGAAAATACCTGCTGGCTATCTGGCTGGGAAACGAAAAGGCCAGCCCGACTTCCGCTCGAAGTTTATATGGGAAGAATTTTTCAATCTTTTTAAATTCCGCGGCGATTTTCTTGTATTCATCGTATTTGCGATTTGGAACACCGTCCCAATCAATCATTCCTATCAAATACTGTTCCTCTCCGGCCCACATACTTTGCCATGTCCAGCCGCACACCATCTGATTGCCATACATCAATGAAGCATAGGCCGATTTTCTGATGGAATTTGGAACGGCGGTCATAGTGGTAAATTCATTGCACCAGAATGGATTTGTACTTTCAAACTGGATGCGGGAAATTCCAAATGCAGTATTCATCACTCCCCAATTGGTTGTTAACGAAGGCCCGGCATAGAAACCCTCGCCTTCACGAGTTATCTTTCCTGAATAAGCAATCTCAGAATAGTCAAAATACTTTAATGGACTGAAATACCAGGCGTTAGTGTTAGTAAGGGCATCAGGGACATTTGTGCCGACTACATCAAGCACATTAAAAAGAAGCTGATTGATTTCATCGGACACAAACCTTCTGAAATCGGGCATCTTTTCCGGCATATCGTTACTATTTATTCCCGGAGGGAATCCAATTTCATCCCACTGATTAATCCTGCGCGACCAGCGTTGACTTGCCCATGCTTTGTTTAAGTTATCGATACTTGAATATTTATTCTTCAACCATGTGATGAATCTTTGCCTGGCGGTTTCGGAGTAAGAAATCCGGCCGTCACCTGATTCGTTATCAATACCAAAGGCCAGCAATGCCGGATGGTTTGCATAGTGTTTTGTCATAACATCGGTGAAACGCAGGGCATACTTCTGGTACATTGGATCCCCGATGTCTTCCATGTAACGATGATTGGGGTACAACACATTTCCATTTTCATCGGTAATACTAATTGAGGGGTATTTGTGATGCAGCCGGATTGGTGCAGGTCGAATGGCAATATCCAAAATGACCTTGATGCCGGCTTCGTTCATCATATCCATTACCTCATCAAACCAAGCGAAGTCGAATTTTCCTTCGGACGGTTCGTAACTGTCCCAGGCTAAATGTCCCATGCGAACAACCTTAAAGCCGGCGTCTTTCATGAGTTGAATATCGCGCCGTATTTTTTCAGGA
>CAYVXS010000595.1:0-2416 GCA_964454885.1 uncultured Pirellulales bacterium | reverse complement strand
CTTCTGTCATTATGGATATACCGTATATTAACACGAGCTGAAACAAAATCTCTTTTTGGAATTAATAATCAGTAGAGACACAAATTCTTGCGGAGAATAAAAAATGGAAAACACAAAGAATATATCCTCGGAACAGGAATTGCTCGGACTTCTTAAAGAAGGCAAAATTAATGAGGATGAATATCAGGACCTTCTCAGTACCATGCAGCGAAAGCCTAAGACCGATTCCGACTTAGAAGCTCCGGCAGCAGTTAAACCTGTCCGCACAAGCAGTCTGGCAATAGCATCTATAGTGCTCGCACTGGTTCTCGGTCCTTTCGGTATACTCCCGGCAATTATCTGCGGACATGTGGCACTGCGTAAAATTGAAAGGAACGCCTCTTTGAGAGGTCGGGGCCTTGCATTAGCGGGATTGATTGCAGGTTACAGTATTCTCGGCCTGACGCTTGCTCTATCTGTACCTATTCTGCTGCCGTTATTAGCATATCAAAGGGCGGCGATGACTACCGACGCAATCGAGATCAAGCAATTTCCTCTCGATGATATGCAAGGATTAATTACCCAATCGGGAGTCAGCATCGACAAACAAATCTCAAGCAACGGCAACAGCTCACTGAGAATCGAAGCAGATGGACCAACAACAATAAGGTTATTCGAGACCGGTGATATGGACATCGATAACGCAAGATTGATTTATCAGGCAAAAGTCCAAACTGAAAATGCCAAAGGCAAGGTTTACCTCGAGATGTGGTGTCACTTCCCCGGCAAGGGAGATTTTTTCTCGAGGGGCCTGACGTCACCTCTAACCGGCACAACGCAGTGGACAACACTGGAGACACCTTTTTTCTTAAAGAAAGGACAAAATCCCGACAATATCAAACTGAACCTGGTTATGGATGGAAGCGGCACTGTATGGATCGACGATATACGGCTGCTTAAAGGGCCATTGAAATGAAAAAGCGAATGTCACGTTCCTCTTTGATTGTCCCAGAGCAGGACATGGAGCCTCTGGCAGAAAGAATAGCCGTAGTGTTTGCATAAATCGGCCACCATGGGGGCTTTTCGAAGAAATTCGTCTCTCGTAGCGGCCTGCGGCATTAACATGACTCTATTAACATCAATATTGCCGGTTGTTTCGATAATCTCCTGAACTTCCGACAGGTCGTTCTCGCCATCTATGACGAATTTGAACTGACAATTATAATGGAACGCCAACTCTCCAAGAACCGCAGTATCGAGTCTCGAATCCTTATGTATTGCCGCCAATTTCGCGTCCTCCGGCACGGAATTAGCCAATTTCGGACTAATACTCATGACATCGCAAGGCAAGTCCGGGATATAAGCGATGCCGGCGGTTTCGATGGTGATGTGTTTATCGAGAGCTTTCAATTCCGTTGCCAGTTGTCGTATCTGGATATCCATCATTGGCTCTCCGCCGGTTATGACGACATAATCACAGGGATATTTACAAACCGTCTCGACAATTTCGATAATCGTGCAATCCTGCCCCGCTTCTTCTTCCCATGTGTATTTCGTATCACACCATCGGCAACGCAAAGGACAACCGGCCAGGCGCACGAACACACTTGGCACGCCGGCCAAAAAACCTTCGCCCTGCAGGGAATAGAATATTTCACTAATACGCATTTTACATTTTGGATTATGGATTCCTGCCTGCGCAGGAATGACAAGATTATGTTTGATATTCTATCCGGTCAGTTAATCCCGCCTCGGCAAAACCTTTCAACCTCAACCGGCAGGAGTCGCATCGGCCGCAGCTTCTTCCCTGCTCATCGGGGTCATAACAACTATGTGTAAGAGAATAATCCACACCAAGCTCCGTACCTTTTGTGATAATTTGAGATTTTGTCATATCTATGATCGGGGTATGTATATGGTATCGCCCTGCTCCTTTGACTACGGCGGCGGTTGCGAGATTTGCGGTCTTCTCGAAACTCTCGATGAATTCGGCCCGGCAATCCGGATAGCCGCTGTAGTCGGTGGAATTGACCCCGATAAATATATCGAATGCTCCCAGCACCTCGGCCCATGCAAGGGCATAGCTGAGAAATATCGTATTTCTGGCCGGTACGTAGGTTATGGGAATTTCTGCAGCAGTCTCCAAATCAGCCCTGTCTTTTGGTACGTTGATTTTCGAATCAGTAAGAGCCGAACCACCAAAAGCAGCAAGGTCGATATCGATGATACGATGCTCGACGGCCCCGAGAGTGACGGCAATTTTCCGGGCGGCTTCAATTTCCCTCTTGTGCCGCTGGCCATATCGAAACGTCAGGGCATGACACTGGAAATGCTCGCTGCGGGCGATTGCCAGGGTGGTCGTCGAATCGAGCCCCCCACTCAACAAAACTATCGCTTTTTTTTCTATCATTATTTGAACTTTTTTATCCCGGAGATA
>CAYVXS010000594.1:0-2421 GCA_964454885.1 uncultured Pirellulales bacterium | reverse complement strand
ATACCTCCAATGGCATAGATTATTCCATCTACTGTGCTGCTGGACAGAGTGTATCTTGCAGTTGGCATGTCGGCTTTCCTTGTCCATGTGTCCTCTGTCGCCAGACTCACAGAAGTTATGCACAAAAACCAGATGATAACAACTCCAACTAAAACAAACCTGATTTTGGAAGCGATATAAAATTCCATTTTACACTATCCTTTCTATTTTACTGCAGAATCATCGCTTCAATAAACAGTTGATAGACCATGGCCGGCAGCGTATAATATCAGCAAGTTTATGAATAGAGATGCTTTTATCTTGTTTTTCTCCCTTTTAGGTCTCATTTTCCTCTATAAGACTGCGATACTCGAAGCGTACCGATGCTTTGTCCGATATTATAAGGGATATTAAGTCGCAACACAAAAATAAAATGTCCTGATGGCTCTGTGGGGCTATTTTTTGTTGACATAAGCGGTAATAACTAATACTATATGGTTCTACGGACGAATAATTATTACCAGCCGTGGTTTGGCCGCGGTTAGTAATCCTGAAAATCGCTCCAATAGGGGTATTTTTGGAGGTAAGGGCTGCCCGAGGTCGCTTTTTCGGTAAGCCATCTGGTTTTGTGTTTAAACGAACGCACTTTTGGAGAATTATAGATGTTTAGCAAGAAAATTGCCGCATTCATCCTCGTAGCGGGGCTTTGTATCGCGAACACCGGTTTTTCCGAGACATTATCAGAGAACTGGAACGACTTTTTGCATTACACGACAATCGGTCGGTTCGACCTGGCCAAAGGCTACGCGCAGGCTATCCTGGATAGCAATCCCAACCCTGTTGAGCTGCTCGATGTAAGCAAAGAAAATCCTCAGGGCTACGAGTTTTTATTGAAGATGAAGGAAATCGCTCCCGACCCGGAGCTGGAGGAACTTGCCGGGAAGATTATCGATATTATCGATCAGGGCAATTTTATCCGCCGGACCGATCCGGTAATTATCGTCGAGGAAGTGAAACGGTTATCCACTACCGAACGCGGCTGGCTCATCGCTGTAAAGCGCCTGCATGACGCGGGTGAATACGCGATCCCGTTTATGCTCGATGCAATGGCGGATCCGTCCCGTGAGGCGGAATTCGGAAACATCGCTCGGGCACTTCCTAAGGTCGGAAGGGATGCAATCAGGCCGTTAGCGGCTTCTCTGCAAACAAAAAATATAAATCTGAAATCACAAACAATAATCGCATTAGGCGAGATTAAATATCCTCAATCCTTAGCTTATCTGAAATATATCCTCGAAAACGACAGTTCGATGGAGCTTCGTGAATTGGCCGGCAAAAGCATTACGCAAATCGACCCGGCTGCTTTGAGGATACCCGCGGCACAGTTGTTTTATCAGCTTGCCGAGAGTTATTATTATCATGCACAATCGTTGAGTCCCGCCAATGATGCTCCGACCACTAACATCTGGTTCTGGGATTCGCAGGATCAGAAACTTACCCGAGAAGCGGTCGCCAAAGAATACTTTTACGAGCTTATGGCGATGCGGGCCTGTGAATGGGCGCTCAGGGCGGATGCGAATTTCGGACCGGCAATCGGATTGTGGATTGCGTCATTTTTTAAGGCCGAGTCGGCCGGTGTGGGAAAGATGCCTGAATATTTCGGCCCCGACCATGCCGACGCTCTTGTTTATGCCACTACGGCGGGAGTAGAATATCTGCATCAGGCCCTTGCAAGAGCTATCAGGGACAAAAATTCTTACGTGGCACTCGGTGTAATCGAAGCGCTGGGTACGACGGCCGGCGAAAAATCATTACTTTATCGTCTCGGTATGGAGCAGCCGCTCGTTCAGGCGCTTTCGTTCGACAACAGGATGGTCAGATATAGTGCCGCGATCGCAATAGGCGCCGCCGGCCCGGAGGACCCTTTCGTTGAAAGTAAGTTGGTCGTAGCGAATCTGGCCGAAGCCATCGGGCCACAACCGGCGACCGATGAGACAACCGAAGGCTGGACCGAAGAAATAGCCGACAGCTATGCGCTCCGAGCGGCGAAGGTCATGTTCGAGCTGGCTCGGACGAGAAATTCCGTTATCGATTTATCACTGGCCCAGGCGGCCCTTATCAACGCGGTAAAAGACAAACGTTCGCAAATCCAGATATTGGCCGGCAGGACTTTGGCACATCTGTCAAGCTCCAGCGCACAGCGTGCTATAGCGGAAATGGCTCTCGATACCGGCAATTCCGGTGAAGTACGTATAGCAGCTTTCAATTCACTTGCGACTTCGGCTAAGTTAAACGCCAATATGCTGCCGGATGAAACAATCGACGGTATTTACACCCTGATAAAATCGGGTGACACCGATACCGAGCTTCGCAGCGCCGCCGCTGCAGCTAATGGATCTCTTAATTTACCCAGCCAGAAAGTCAAGGACCTCATACACTACC
>CAYVXS010000593.1:0-2422 GCA_964454885.1 uncultured Pirellulales bacterium | reverse complement strand
AAAGACTGAGAATCGCCCTTTGGGAAAGATTGTATTAGAGCATGGTTATGTAACACAAGCTCAATTGAATGAAGCACTTTCACTTCAAACGGGGATTGAAAAGGTAGATTTGATTGATATATCGATAAGCAAGGAAATTATTTCCCTTGTACCTGCGGAATTAGTCAGTAAATACAATATTCTGCCCCTGCGGCTTGAGAAACGATTTACCACAGAACACTCGACAAATAATCATAATAATCAACTATTAGCAGTAGCAATGACAGACCCGTTCCAGCCCCAGGTTCTCGAGGAACTGCGTTTTGTGACTGGTTATCCGATCCGCCGATATTACGCCGACCCGAAAGAGCTGGAAGATGCCATCTTAAAATTCTACGGCAGCAATGTAGCAAGAATGATGGATAACCTTGCACCGGCCGACAAGAGGGCCGAGGCTGAAGAAGAGCTGACCAATGGGGAATTCTCACCGGCAAAATTACAGGAGATGGCCAGGGAACCATCATTGGTCAACCTTGTTAACCTAATCATCCTCGAAGCTATTGACGCCCGTGCAAGCGATATACACATCGAGCCATTCGAGCATGAAGTAAAGATTAAGTACAGAATTGACGGTATCTTACAGGAAAGAACGCCATCTTCGAAACGGCTCCGGGCGGCGATTACTTCTCGAATTAAAATCATGGCCGATATGAACATTGCCGAGAGATTTGTTCCCCAGGACGGACATATCGAGTTCGCTGGCAGAAAAGGCAGGGTCGATATTCGTGTATCAACCGTTCCGACGGTATATGGAGAATCGGTGGTACTGAGGCTTTTAGACAAGACGGCATCCTTACTGGAACTCGAAGAATTAGGGATGGATCCTGTTTCACTTGAAGGCTTTGGTCATTTGCTACGCAAGAATCACGGGATTGTGCTTGTCACAGGCCCGACCGGCTGCGGTAAAACCACGACACTTTATGCCGCATTGCAAAAGATTTATTCCCCGGCGGTGAAGATGATAACCATCGAAGATCCCGTGGAATATCAGCTTGACGGTATTAACCAGATGCCGGTTAATCCGAAACGAGGACTGACGTTTGCCACGGGTCTGCGACATATCTTACGTCACGACCCCGATATCGTTATGGTCGGCGAAATCCGTGATACGGAGACCGCCAATATTGCAATCCGGGCGGCTCTGACCGGGCACCTTGTATTTTCGACACTTCACACAAACGATGCGCCGGGTGCGATTACAAGACTCATCGATATGGGTGTTGAACCGTTTTTATTAGCCAGCTCACTGGAAGGAGTACTGGCTCAAAGACTTGTCCGTAAAATATGCCCGAAGTGTAAAGAATCCTACAAGCCGGATGCGGGTCTGCTTAAGAACCTTAACGGCACGATCAAGATAGGGCCTGAGACGGTATTCTATCATGGTAAAGGTTGTCATGACTGCGGCAAAACCGGCATGGCGGGCCGAAAGGGTATCTTCGAATTACTCAGAATGACAACGAAACTAAGGGATTTGATTACACAAAAAGCTTCAACAGACCAGATTATCAGGGCTGCTCCGGACGATCATGTCAGTATGATGCGCAGCGGCATGAACCTTGTATTACAGGGAATAACCACTCCCGAAGAAGTACTCAGAGTAGCCAAGAGCATCAGCGAGGACGAATCTTAAAAAGTCTCGAACAATAATTCGATTTGAGAGATAAAAAGTGGGCGAATTTTCATACAAAGCAGTTGATAAGGGAGGCGAGCACGTCACCGGAACAATAGAAGCGACCGACCGAAAAAGTGCCGTTGTCGCTTTGGCTAATAAAGGTCATTTCGTAACGGAATTGGCCGAAAGGACTAAATTATCAGGTGCCGGTGCCGGTTTGCTTGAAGGATTGGACCTCAGTAAGTCCTTAAAGTTCGGTTCACGAAGGGTCAGCAGTAAAGATATCCTGGCTATGACGTCACAGTTGAGCACCGCTTTGAGGGCGGGACTGCCGCTGCTCAACGGACTCGAGCTTATCCACCAACAGCAGACCAAAATCGGGATGAAGGAAATGCTCAGCGATCTTATCGATAACGTAAGTTCGGGAAAGTCCCTCTCCGAGGCGATGGAAAAACATAAAAAAATATTCAACCCGCTGTATCTGTCTATGATAAGAGTCGGAGAAACCGGTGGAATTCTCGACCAGACAACCTCTCAGCTATCGAACATACTAACACGAGATGAAAAAATAAAGACAAACATGAAAAACGCCTCGGCATATCCTATCTTTGTCCTTATTGTCGGGCTTATTTCCGTAATAATCATAATAACATGGATATTGCCTTCTATTTTAGGAACGATACAGGAAACCGGTGCATTGTTGCCCCTGCCGACAAGAATACTATTAGGAGTCAGTGATTTTACCAAAGGAATGCTTACAACAATCGCCGG
>CAYVXS010000592.1:0-2424 GCA_964454885.1 uncultured Pirellulales bacterium | reverse complement strand
AAATGGTGCAAAAATTGAAATCCTGCTGCTTTCTGAACAAGAAAGCCTCAACGCATGGAAGATTAATATAGGCGAAAGGCGATATTTAGCGATATGCCCGATTGAATTATGGCAAACCCTGCACCAGAACGGTACAGGGCAAAGCGGCGATTCCCTGAAACTCAGGACACGTCGATCGGATTCAATTCAATTTCGTTTGTATCCGGCGACGGATCACGTTTTGGTATATAAAGGTAAAGAAATCCAACCACAAAAAGATGGGAGTTTTTCTGTTTATTCCTTACCTGCAGATAAATTACCGCAGATTTCGGTGATTTCTCAGGAAAATGCCGAAGTGCCGCCGGCGGACAAGGATTATCCTTTTGTAAAGGAGGACGCACCACCTAAGGCATGGCGTATTCGAATCGGCGAAATTGACTGGGATACGGTCAGCGACGTTCTGGTGAATTTCGAGTATATTGGTGACATGGCCCGGCTGTATCTCAACGGACGGCTCGTGGCGGACAATTTCTGGTCCAAACCCGATTGGGAAGTGGGTTTGAAACGATGGCAAAAAGAGCTGTCCGAACCGGACTCGGAGCTGATTCTGGTGATTTCACCCTGGAAGAAGAACCAGAAAGTCTTCGTGCAAAAGCGCCCCGATGTCACGGAAGATTTGACGGCGAAATTATTGTTGATAAAAACATCTGCGGAACGATCTTTTACGCTTGAAATAAAATGAAAGGTGACCAATGAAAAAATATACAGCTTTATCGGCTTTTATCTTTGTGTTATCAGTTTTCGCACAGGCTCAGGAAATTGATTTATCCGGCCAATGGTCTTTCGGGTTGGACCCGAACAATATTGGAATTTCCGGCCGGTGGTATGAAAAGTCACTTACCCAATCAATAAAATTACCTGGCTCGCTGCAGGAGCAGGGCTATGGCGAAAAACCTTCGGCTAAAACTCAGTGGACCACCCGGATAGGGACACAGCTTTTAAGTGATCCGCGGTTTACCGAATACATTCAGGCGGAAGATTTCAAATGCCCGTTCTGGCTTACGCCGGAGCGTTATTACGTCGGGCCTGCATGGTATCAGAGGCGGATAAATATTCCTGCCGATTACTCGGACAAACGAATTGTGCTTTTACTCGAGCGTCCCCATTGGCAAACAACCGTTTGGATTGATGATAAGCAGGCCGGCATCAGGGAAACTCTCGGTTCGGCACACGAATACGACCTGACGGATTTGTGCACACCCGGACAAAGCCAATGCCTGACGATTCGTGTCGATAACAGTGTGGTTGTTCCCGTCGGTATGGATGCCCACAGTATTTCAGACCAGACACAATCCAACTGGAACGGTATTACTGGGCAAATTAAACTCTATACAACCCCGCGAGTTTGGTTCGATGATGTCCAGGTATTTCCCAATGTTGATAAAAAGCAGATTAAGGTCATTATCGATTTAGGTAACAAGACGGGAAAAACCGGCTCCGGTAAAATAACTGTCAGGGCGGTTAGTGACAACTCTCGAACAAAACATAAAACAGAGCCGCAAACAATTTCTGTAAACTGGACCGAGCAGGGAGGGCATTTAACGTTTACTTATTCGATGGGTCGGGATTGCCTGCTCTGGGATGAATATTCGCCGGCATTGTATCAACTGGAGTTGACACTAACGGGTGAGAACATCGACGCCGAACGTGTAGTGACCTTTGGAATGCGTGAGCTGGGTATCAGGGACAAGCAATTCACGATAAACGGACGGAAGATTTTTCTGCGTGGAACGCTCGAATGCTGCATTTTCCCGCTTCACGGTTATCCTCCTACGGATGTCACCGAGTGGAGGCGGATTATCGGCATCGCCAAGGCATACGGACTGAATCACTTCCGGTTTCATTCGTGGTGCCCGCCGGAGGCGGCATTTGCAGCGGCGGACCAGGAAGGTTTCTATCTCCAGGCCGAAGGCTCATGCTGGGCGGCCTTTGGTGACGGAACGGCCCTTGACGAATGGATTTACAAGGAAATTGACGGTATGATTAGAGCTTATGGCAATCACCCGTCGTTTTGCTTTTTCTCGCCAAGCAATGAGCCGAGCGGCCGCAACAGGGAGCAGTTTCTCGGCAAACTTTTGGATAATCTCGAAACAAAAGATAACCGCAGATTTTACGTAGCCGGTGCGGGTTGGCCGCAGATAAAGGAAAACCAGTATTCCATCGAGCACGCTGTTCGCCTCCAGCGGTGGAAAACTCTGAAATTCGACCAGCCGCCACAGACTTTCGATGACTATCATGAGCACATCGAAGCTCGTCCGGTACCTGTCGTCGGGCATGAAATCGGCCAGTGGTGTGCATATCCGGACATTTCCGAAGAAAATCAGTACACCGGAGTTCTCAAGGCGAAGAATATGGCAATCTTCCGTGACAAGCTGAAAAAGGCCG
>CAYVXS010000591.1:0-2425 GCA_964454885.1 uncultured Pirellulales bacterium | reverse complement strand
GATGATCAGGCATACATACCTTTTTTTAATTCTTGCCTTACTGTCATTCACGTCATTCAGCAGGGGTGCCGTCGCTGAAACGAAAGTTCCGGCCTTTCCGGGGGCCGAGGGTTACGGCCGCTTTGCCACAGGGGGGCGGGGCGGGGCAGTGCTCACCGTGACAAATCTCAACGACAGCGGACCGGGCAGCCTGCGGGCCGCCATTGAGCATCCGGGATCGAGAATCGTCGTGTTCCGGGTCTCCGGTACCATTATCCTGAAGTCACGGCTGAATATCAGAAACAATGACATTACCATTGCCGGGCAGAGCGCTCCCGGAGACGGAATCTGCATACGCGATTATCAGGTCAATATAGATGCGGACAATGTGATAATCCGTTTTCTGCGTTTTCGCCTGGGTGATGTGACCCGTCAGGAAGCAGACAGCCTGGGCGGACGCGGCAGCAGAAACATCATCATTGATCATTGTTCGGCCAGCTGGTCGGTTGACGAATGTGTGTCATTTTATGAGGATCAGGATTTGACTATCCAGTGGTGTCTGATTGCCGAGAGCCTGAACGACTCCGTGCATTCCAAAGGTCCGCACGGATACGGCGGAATCTGGGGCGGGCAGCGCGTGTCTTTTCACCATAACCTGTTTGCACACCATAACAGTCGCAATCCTCGTTTTTCGGGATCCAGTGATGCAGCGGCGGACGATGTCAATCATCAGTTGGATTTCTATAACAACGTAATCTACAACTGGGGAGGAAACAGTGTTTACGGCGGTGAGAACGGCGAACATAATATGATCAACAACTACTATAAGCCCGGCCCGGCCACTCGCCGGTCGTTGAGCGGCCGTATCGTAAATCCTTCCGAGCCATACGGTCGTTTCTATGTCACCGGCAACAAAGTCGCTGACAACGACCCGGTCAGTCAGGACAACTGGGCCGGCGGTGTGCAATGCGACGATCCAAACAGTGCATATACAGGCGAGCCTTTTCCCACGGATGCGGTGATAACACAATCCGGCTTAACGGCTTACAATCTCGTCCTTTCGTATGCAGGGGCGTCTCTGCATCGCGATACTGTGGATACCCGGATTATCAGCGAGGTCGAGGCGGGGACAGCAACGTACGAAGGCTCCCGGACTTCAATGCCCGGTATCATCGACACACAAACTGACGTCGGCGGCTGGCCGGAACTGGTTTCCCTTGCTGCCCCAATCGATTCGGATGATGACGGTATGCCTGATGACTGGGAACAACTGCACGGTCTCGACCCGAACAATTCGGCCGACGCCATGGGCAAGGCCCTGGATGAGAACTATGACAACGTCGAAGTCTATCTCAATAGCCTGGTGACCGGAATCACCGAAGCGCAGCGGGGACCATCCTATGATTTTGTAGTCGCTGCGGACGGCCTCGGCGATTTCAATACCGTGCAGGCCGCTATCGACGCCGTTGCCGACTTATCCGAGGAAAGGACACGTATTTTCATCAGGGCAGGTGTGTATAAGGAGAAGATTGCCTTATCAGCTTCCAGGAGCAATGTAACACTGATCGGTGAGGACGCCGGTACGACGATTCTTACCTACGATGACTACGCCTCCAAGCGGGATGCCCGAGGTAATGAAATCGGGACCAGCGGCTCGGCCAGCTTCATTCTGGACGGAAATGGCGTGACCGCGGGTAATATCACTTTCGAGAATTCCTCCGGCCCCGTTGGCCAGGCAGTAACCATGCGTATTGACGGCGACCGGGTGGTATTCAGGAACTGCCGTTTCCTGGGTTTTCAGGATACGCTATATCCCCGTGCGTCAAACAGTCGCCAGTACTTCAAGGACTGTCTTATCGAAGGGACGGTGGATTTCATCTTCGGTGCGTCAACCGCCGTGTTTGAGGATTGTATAATTCTTTGCAAAAGCGGCGGTTATATAACAGCCGCATCTACAGAGGAGCAGACACCTTACGGCTTCGTATTCCTGCGTTGCAATGTTATCGCCGATGCCCCACAGTCTTCGTTCTATCTGGGACGGCCCTGGAGAGATTACGCCAAGGTAGTATTCATGGAGTGCTATCTGGGCCAACACATCAAGCCTGAGGGCTGGCATAACTGGGATCAGCCCGAACGTGAGAAAACCGCTTTTTTTGCCGAGTATAAGAATACGGGCAGAGGCGCCGGCATCGAAAATCGTGTGCCCTGGTCGCATCAGTTGACAGATGAACAGGCCCAGGCATACACCCTGAATAATATATTCGCCGGATGGGATCCCAATACACAGTAACTGGATTTGCAGGGAATGGATCTCGAAGACAAGCTCTTTATTAGTATTTTTGAGTGAATCTAAATTCGGATCCAACTCGGCCCATTTTGGGGGGATTGTAATTTTTTTTCTGAAAAAAATATCCCGATATCACTTAATACCTTGAGAAGTTCTATT
>CAYVXS010000590.1:0-2426 GCA_964454885.1 uncultured Pirellulales bacterium | reverse complement strand
ACAGCAGTCGCATACGAGCTTTCATGTACGAACCTATTACCCAGAATTGCCAGCGGGGTATGAGTCTTATGATTCGCACAACCGGCAATCCTGCAACTTTGGTCAGGGCCATGTATCAACAAATCTGGGAAGTCGATCCCGACCAGCCCGTTCTGTACGCGGCCACCATGAAAAGTATCATTGCCAACTCGATGTCCGTGGAACGATTCTGCACAATCCTGCTGGTAGTCATGGGCACAATCGCACTGCTGATGGCGGTGGTAGGTCTTTATAGCGTAATGGCTTTTGCTGTTCACGAACGCATCAATGAAATCGGTATCCGGATGGCCCTTGGCGCTGGAAGTAGTGACATTCTAAGGCTTGTGACGAAACATGGATTAATCCTGACACTTATTGGTCTGGCGATTGGTCTGGTTGGTTCTTTTGCCCTGATGCGTTTCCTGTCCGATATGCTGTATCAGATCAGTGCTTCGGATCCTGTTACATTCGTGATGGTACCGCTCTTACTATTTGGTGTGGCTTTGCTGGCCTGTTATCTGCCTGCTCGACGAGCCATAAGGGTAGATCCGATGAAAATACTGCACTGTGAATGATATGAAAAAGAATATATAGGGAAATATAAATGACGACTTTTTATAACGATATCAAATATGCGTTGCGACAATTGCGAAAGTCTCCGGGTTTTACGGTTGTCGCGGTTTTGTCGCTGGCTCTGGGTATAGGAGTCAATACGGCAATTTTCAGCATGCTCAATGCAGTGTGGTTGCGGGCATTACCTGTCAAAGAACCGCATCAATTGAGAATAGTGAACTGGAGCGGCAACAATACAAGGCTTTCATATTACACGGGAGGAGCAGGAGACGGCAGCAGCGGTCCTGACGGGCCCATGATATCAGGATCTTTTCCCTATCCGTTATACCGTGATTTCAAAGAGCTGGTGGAAGGATGTTCGGATATATTTGCTTTCTGTGGCTTGTTCGGACTGACAGTAGTGGGGCCGAAAGGAGCCGCTACAACAGATGCTCTTATGGTTTCGGGTGATTTTTTTAAAGGCTATGGAGCACGAGCCTTCATCGGCCGTACTATTCAGCCCGGTGATGAATTATCGTCAGCTGATCCCGTTGCGGTTCTCACCTATCGCTGGTGGGAAAAAGAGTACGATCTCGATCCGGATGTCATCGGTCAAACAATCACAGTAAACCAAAAATCATTTAACATTATAGGTGTAATGCCTCGTTTTTACTGCGGGCCACAGATCGGTGATATGGCAAATATCTATGTGCCGATGTCCGCCCAGCCGCTGTTATATCCAAGCCATCCACTGGATGCACGTGATCACTGGTGGGCAAATATCATGGTTCGTCTGGATCCGAAAGCAGATGAAACAAGAATCATGGCCGCTATGGAGGGGATATTTCTGCAAACTCTTTCGGCACCGGAACAAAAGACCCGTATGAAGAATCCGCATATTATTTTCATGGACGGCAGCAGGGGGCTTTTAGGTGAACGCAGGCAAATCGCCACGGGTCTTGCTGTCTTGATGGTAGCTGTGGGATTGGTTTTACTGATTGCTTGTGCTAATCTTGCCGGATTACTTCTGGCACGGGGAGCCACACGACGAAAGGAATTGACTGTTCGGACGGCGGTAGGAGCGGGACGCGGACGTCTCGTCCGCCAGTTGCTGACAGAAAGTATGATTTTGTCCATGGCTGGGGCGGGACTCGGATTGCAGGCAGCTATATGGATCAAATCTGTGATTCTGAGCTTTTTGCCCGGTTCGCTTGACAATTTCCATATAGATGTGAGCATTGATCTGTATGTGCTGCTGTTTACTCTGGGTACGGCCATATTAACGTCATTATTATTCGGCACGCTGCCGGCCCTGCGTGCCACACGAATTGATTTATGCTCCGGTCTTAAAAGTCAAAAGTTTCTGAGTGTCCGCGGTCTGTGGTTAGGTAAAGCCCTGGTCGCGACCCAGGTAAGCCTGTCGGCCCTGTTATTAGTGGGAACGGGACTATTGGTGCAAAATATGGTGAACCTGTATCGAACCGAGCTTGGATTCAGCACGGATAAAATACTTGTCTTTCATGTAAATCCCTCTCAGGCCGGATATCGGGACGCTAATTCAGTTCGTTTTTACGACCGGGTCGAAACAAATATCGCCGGTCTTCCCGGTGTAAAGAGCGTGTCGCTATCCAGTGACAGTTTATTGGGCGGCAGATGTTCAAGCAATGGTTTTTCCATTCCCGGGCGGGTAGTACAGGAAGGTCAAAATATGCAGGCCGACACATTAAATGTAAGTGAGGCTTTCTTCCAGACTATGAGCATACCATTGCTGCGCGGCCGTGTCTTTGAGAGAACAGACACACCTTCGCAGCCTGGAGTTGTAATTGTAAACGAAACTTTCGTCCGAAGCTACTTTC
>CAYVXS010000589.1:0-2434 GCA_964454885.1 uncultured Pirellulales bacterium | reverse complement strand
TTATACTATTTGCGTTTGAGTTTTCCCGTTTTCAAACGGTTTGAATATGAAAGTTCTCGGCCAGCAGCGTTTGCAATTCCGAGCGGTATTTCTTTCGTTTGCGAAAAAAGCTTTCGCAAGCCAGCTTAAATTCTCCGAATGTTTCATAATAGCAATTGTTCAGCACTTTTTTCTTAAAAAACTTCCAGTACCGCTCAATCAGATTCAGATTCGGCGAATACGGCGGCAAAAATATCAACTTAATATTCGTGCCTTCGACAGATTCCTTCAACAAACGCGAACGATAGTAACGGGCATTATCAACGATGATATAAATCGTATCTGCGTCAGGATGCTTCGCTTCAATTTTGGCGAACAAATCAATGGTTGACTGGGCGTTGATCGTATCATAAAATCCGGTTACCGGCTCCAGAGTATCGATGTTAATCGCACCATTGATATTTAATCTCTGACGGCCGCAGTTGGCTTTGAGCTCTTTTTCTGAGCCTTTTTTAATCCAGCCGTAAGATGGAATGCTGTTGTGATGAGGATGTGTTGCATCAGCGAAATAGATCGGGTCGTTTTCTCCCTTGCTTGCCTTGATCTGCTCATATTCTTCGATAAATGCCTGCTGTTTTGCAGGGTCCTGTTTGCCAGGAACATGTCTCGGCTTTTTATACGAAAATCCAAGGCGGTGCAACAGGTCGGTAACGCCGCTTACCGAGTAACGTACACCATATTGTCTATGGATATGATCAACGACAGATTTGGCTTCGAGAAAAATATGTTCTTCGAGATATGCTTCCAGTTCACTTATCTGATGCTCGTCGAGCTTTGGCTCTGCGCCAGTATAGTTGTCATCCAGCAAAGCTTCAATACCACCTTTCTGATAACGTTCGAAATATTGTCTGGACGTCTTTTCATCAAACAGAAGAATCTCGGCCACCTGGGCCGCTGACCAACCCTTTGATAAAGCAACAACTGCCTTGACGCGGTCGGCCTGGCGTTTATCACGAATGGAACGGTGTAGTTTTTCCAGTTCTGATATTTGTTCTTTTGACAACCTATAATCCTTCATATATAGTGTTTATCGGACATATGGTGATTTATAATTGAAAAATACCGGATTTTTCAATCGAGAGTAGTATAATTTTCAGTTTTAAAACAAGAAGGGCGGTTATTAGGCCGCCCTTGTGTATATGTTAGCACTTTTCTTAAAGTGGTTGTCTGTTATGAGTCATTGGCTTCGAACTCTGCGTCTATTACGTCGTCGCCGCCTTTTCTCTTTGCGTTGTCATCGGCTGCTGGCGGCGGGGGAGGAGTTTGTCCTTCTTGTGGTCCTGGGCCTCCTGCTGCCTGCTGTTTTTTGGCCGCTTCTTCGTAAAGGACCTTGCCGAGTTCCTGGCTCACTGTTCCGACGTTTTCGATTGCTTTTTTGATAGCGTCACCGTCGTCGCCTTTGACTGCTTCCTTAAGATTGTTTACGGCGTTTTCGATATTGCCGCGAACTTCGGCGGAAACTTTTGCGCCATGCTCTTTCAGAGTCTTTTCAGTCGAGTAAATCAACTGGTCGGCCTGGTTCTTTAAGTCAACGACTTCACGTTTCTTCTTGTCTTCAGCCGCGTGACTTTCGGCATCTTTTGTCATTTTATTGATTTCTTCTTCGCTTAAGCCTGAGCTTGATTGTATCTGGATAGACTGTTGCTTTCCTGTTCCGAGGTCTTTAGCCGAGACGTTCAATATTCCGTTTGCGTCGATATCGAATGCTACTTCGATTTGCGGTAAGCCGCGCGGAGAAGGTGGAATATCAGCAAGCTGGAACCTGCCGAGTGTTCTGTTATCACGTGCGAATTCTCGCTCGCCCTGAAGAATGTGAATATCAACTGTAGTCTGGTTATCAGCGGCGGTTGAGAATACTTCTTTCTTACTTGTCGGAATTGTAGTATTGTGGTCAATCAGTTTCGTCATTACGCCGCCGAGAGTTTCGACACCGAGTGACAATGGAGTAACGTCAAGAAGAAGAATATCTTTTACACCTGAGTCACCTGCAAGGACTGCGCCCTGTACTGCGGCTCCGATTGCTACGACTTCATCAGGGTTGAGACTTCTGTTCGGCTCTTTTCCGAAAATCTCTTTTGCAATCTGCTGAACTTTCGGAATACGTGTCGAACCGCCAACGAGAAGAACTTCCGCGATTTCACTTGTTTGCAATTTTGCATCGGCAATTGCTTTGCGGCACGGCTCTTTGAGTTTATCGAAAACCGGCTCAACGAGCGATTCGAACTTACTGCGAGTAATCGTAATCTGCAAGTGTTTCGGGCCGGATGCGTCCGCGGTAATGAACGGCAGGTTTACTGTGCTTTCGACCTGTGTACTTAATTCGCATTTTGCTTTTTCCGCAGCTTCTTTAAGACGCTGGTGAGCCATCGGATCATTTCTCAGGTCTATGCCTTCT
>CAYVXS010000588.1:0-2435 GCA_964454885.1 uncultured Pirellulales bacterium | reverse complement strand
TAATAATCTGATAGATAGAGAAAAGGAATTGAATAACCTGCTTCAAAAAATCGGGGAAAATCCTGTTCCAGCTAAAACAATGACCGCAGACGGGGTCTCTTATATGCTCCCGACTCTGCAACGCAGCACAGAGGACAAAGAGCAACTCCAAAACGACCGTTTTACTTCAATTGCCGCCGGAAGCGATGGGAAAATTTATGTCGTGTTTACCTCCGACAATAAAGGCAACAGCGATATCGTCATGAGAATCATCGATGGGAATTCGCCGGCCAGGGATATTCCAATAGCAGCCACAGACGCGGATGAATATGACGGCACGGTTATGGTCGATAACAATAACCATGTTTGGATCTGCTGGACCAGTAACGCAGTCGATAATATATATCAAATCCACCTGACTTGCTTAAAAGACGTAAACGATGGCAAAAAAAGCCTGCTCGTTACGAATTCCGAAGAAGATTCCATGCACGGCAGGATGGCTACTGACGATTCCGGTACCCTATGGATAACATATTACCGATGGCTGAAAATCGGACCGAATTCCCGAGATAAAGAAATCTATCTACGCAAATTTTCAAACGGGACTTTCTCGAAAGAAATACAAATCAGCCCGACCGATGTACCCGAATACGAGGACCATACGGATCCTTCAATCTCTTTGTTGGATCGGCAGGTTATCGTTAGCTGGAGCTGGGACTTCCACAGACCTAAAGGTTATACTCAGGAAGCCCGCGAACCTACGATATTTTCCCGGGCAATCGAACAGGACCTTTCCCTCGAAAATCCCTTCCATATCAGCGGAAATGGTATCGATTCCACCCCGGTATTATCAGAGGCGCATAATAATAAAATCTGGTGCGCATGGGATTCACTGGACTATAACAGAAGAGACCGAAGCTTTAGAAAAAACCTTTATGTACGTGCACTTAATGCCGCCGATGCTATTGACAAAGAAATTGCTATCGCCGAGAATCTCGTAAATGTATGCAGCCCGTGTTTTGCGTTCGGTCAAAATCAAAAAGGCGCAATAACATGGTCGCAAACCGAAAATGGAAAAGACTTCTCATTATGGAAAGCAGAATACGACCCGGAAAAAGATAGCTTCAAGCAGGTGAGCAAGGTAACTTACGAAGGAAATCCACGGTTCGGCTCGTGTGCTTATGATTCCCAGGGGCAACTCTGGCTCGCCTATTCGGCCCGGACGGATAAAGGAAGAGAAATTGTTGTTAGAAAGTTAGACTGACATGAAAAACGTGTTAATTATCGAAGACAATCCGACGATGCTCCGAGGCCTGAAGGACAATTTCGAGATAAAAGGCTACCAGGTTAAAACCGCACGTGACGGCGAACTGGGCCTCAATACCGCTCTAACTAAGAATCCCGATCTGATTATCCTCGACATCATGCTCCCGAAAATCAACGGTTATGAAGTATGCGAACAGATTCGCAAAAAGAACCTCGATATGCCGATTATCATGCTGACCGCTAAGGACCAGGAAGCGGATGTTGTTATGGGATTGAATCTCGGCGCCGACGACTATGTCACCAAGCCGTTCAGTATCAAAGAGCTTCTGGCGCGGGCCGAAGCATTCATGCGGCGAAGGACAAAGAAGGAGCCGGCTATTTATGAATTCGGCGATTATCTGCTCGATGTCAAAGCTTCCACCCTCACACGCAACGGCAAACCAATCGAGCTTTCTCCCGGCGAATTTAAAATGCTGCACCTGTTCCTCAAAAAGGCCGGGTGTACGCTAACCTGCGATGAGATAAGAAATTTCGTCTGGGGTTATTCCCGTTTTATCACCCTGCGTGACATCGATGACGCCGTAAACAAGCTCAGAACAAAAATCGAGTCCGATCCGGATAATCCGGAATTTATTCACACGGTTAAAATGATTGGCTATAAATTTGAATTTGTGGAATTAACGCAATCATATGGAAACAATACTGATAGTTGAAGATGACCCGACAATGCTGCGGGGTCTGAAGGACAACTTCGAATTCAAAGGCTATCGCGTCCTGACCGCTGCCGACGGCGAGGACGGCCTGAATATGGCCCTGAACGAGAAACCCGATTTAATCCTGCTCGATATCATGCTGCCGAAGATAAACGGCTATGAAATATGCAGACTTATCCGCAAGGAAAATCTGACAATGCCGATTATCATGCTCACCGCCAAGGGTGAAGAATCCGATATTGTTTTAGGGCTGAATCTCGGAGCCGACGATTATGTCACCAAGCCTTTCAGTATTAAGGAGCTTCTCGCCCGCGCCGCGGCGTTTCTGCGGCGTAGCAAGCAGACCGAACAGGATGTTTACGAATTCGCCGATTTCTGCCTCGATATACCATCCCGAAAATTGACACGCAAGGGAGAAGAAATCAAACTCTCACCAAAGGAATTCAAGCTGCTCGAATATTTCCTCAAGAGACAGGG
>CAYVXS010000587.1:0-2439 GCA_964454885.1 uncultured Pirellulales bacterium | reverse complement strand
CTGACAGCGATATGCCTTATCGTCTTCGTGCTGATTAATGCCACTCTTTTTATCGTATATTTCCTTCTAAAGAAGAGCCTGCCATATCCGGCCGGTGCCAATAAAGAAAATCAGGAAAATTAGTTTTAGTCTCATTTTCCTAAAGCCTGGAAAAACTAAAACACTTTGATTTTGGGGACAATTGTCCCATAGTTCGTCAATTCACTAATCTCCGATTCGCTCAATACTATCTGTTATTTGCTAAGATTTTCCCGGAATTAGAATTGATAGTATAGAAATTCGATTCTGAGCGAATTGATCGCAAAAATCGACAATACGAACAAGCAGGCAAATCCGACTGCAAAGGCGGGATTTTTTCTGGTTCTGAAAGAATTCGTGTTGGTCAGTATATTTACCGCTAAAAGGAGTGCCGCATTCCAGAGAAACAGATCCGTTAGGTTTGAAGAGAAAGAGACCGCCGTACCGGCGGGGATAAACATTTTCTTTAAAAGTGTAAAAGCCATTGTGATATTGTCACTTCGAAACATGACCCAGCCGAGCACGACCAGAACAAACGTCAATGCCCTTTGGATAACGACAGGCATATTATCCCACATTCGTCTTAATATATAATAGCCCGCCACGAGGATTCCCTGGTATATGCCCCAGATGACAAATGTCCACGCCGCTCCATGCCATAAACCGCCGAGTGCAAAGACTATAAGGATGTTGGCTGCAGCGCGTTTTTTGGAACGTCGGCTGCCCCCGAGCGGGATATACAAATAATCTCTGAGCCAGCTCGATAGAGTGATATGCCAGCGTCGCCAGAAATCGGCCATATTCACGGCTTTATAGGGCGAATTGAAATTATAAGGCAGTTTCAGGCCGAGCATTCTGCCTAAGCCGATCGCCATGTCACTGTATCCGGAAAAATCGAAATATAACTGGAACGTATAGCCCAGAACGGCCATCCATGCCGCCGTCAGGCCCAGTTCCGTATAGTTATCGAACAAGGGATTAATCAATCTGGCCAGGGAATCGGCGATTAAAACCTTCTTGAATAATCCGATTAGAAATATCTGCAGGCCCGCGGTAAGATTTTCCAGAGTCAGCGGCTTGTCGATATGATCGAGCTGCTCGTCAATATCTTTATACCTGACAATCGGACCGGCCACCAACTGTGGAAAAAGGGAGACATAAGATGCGAATTTCAAAAAATTCCCCGTTGCTTCGACATTGCCCCTGTAAACGTCGATTGTATAGCTCATACTTTGAAATGTATAAAACGATATCCCAACCGGCAAAATTACGTTAAGGTGCGGAGTAATGATATTAAAACCAAGCCCGGTAAGTATAGCCTGAAAATCGCCCATGAAGAAATTGAAATATTTGAAGAATCCGAGAATGACCAGATTGCACGTAATGGAAAAACTCAGAAATATTTTTTTCTTTCTCTGATTATCACCGCTCCTGCTGATAAGCAGACCTGAGAAGTAATCCACACAGGTTGACAAAAGCAGCAGTGAGACGAATTTATAATTCCACGCCGCATAAAAAATATAACTTGAAAATACAAGAGCCAGAAAGCGATGTTGTCTGGATTTAAGATTCCATACAACCAAAAGCACAATGGGAAGAAAAAGGAATAGAAAGTAAAAATCGGTGAACAGCATCAATGTCCCTCTGTGAATATCTTATTCAGCATCAAAGTGGAATTGCGGATACTCGGATGTGCGATGCCCATGAACTCGTTTACGCCGGAGTAATTTTCGATGCGCGAAAAATCGTAGAGTTCGAAAAATTTGTCGTGATTTCGGCTTTCCAGAAATTCGACAAGCATGTGATTGAAGCGGCTGTAACTTCCATCTGATTGTTCCACAAGACGGATGTAGTCGGGTGAGTAGGGGGTAATGATGATTTTCAGAGATATGTTCTGTTTTTTGCAGATATCCAAAAAGATATCGAAATATTTCAGGCGTTTATTTGAGAATCCTGTGATTAATGTATCGCGCCTCGAATCGGCCGGTAAAGCACCTGTCTGGTTGAAAGCTTCCTCCCAGTTCAGAAAGCCGTCCGGTTCGAAGGTGTAATTTTCCAACGGTAGATTTTGCCGGTGGGATAGTTTTATGCTCTTTCTTAAATCTTTAAAATAATTCAAATTCAGTGTCCCCAGGTACAATGACACCTTTTTATTTAATCTTTCAAGCGAACTTAAAGGAACGTTGTTCATTAGAGCCATATTGGAGATTAACCTCTTATCGAAGCCTTCGTCTTCGATATTACAAAACGTTCGGGGGTCAACTCCGAGAATGACCATCTCCGGTTTAAGCTCCAGGTCTTTTGTTGCGTAGCTTAATAAAGCGAGAAAATCTTCCATTTTGCCGGAATTTACTGAAAGGTTAAACGTTTTTAGTCCAGTTGCTTTCTCAACAACTTCCGGCGAGAAACGCATACAATGAG
>CAYVXS010000586.1:0-2444 GCA_964454885.1 uncultured Pirellulales bacterium | reverse complement strand
CCGCAGCCTCGCTGGAAAAACCAACTGCTGGATTTCGATTTTGTCTTTCTGCTCCATCGGCTCAAGGCTCAGAGACGTCGGGTCAATCAAAGTATTGGCCCACATGAACTGCAGCCAGTTCCAGCCCCGCTTTAATGTCAGGTTCCGCTTTTCCCGTACCAATGTCAAATCGGCGGAATTATAAATTGTCAGTTGGACATTGTCCCGCTTGGGCAGAGTCACTAATTCTATCGCACTTGCCGGGGCGAAGGGCGGCTGCTCGGAGATTTGCCCCGCCTTTGTTTCTTCTGTTTCTGAGCGGGAGAAGAACTCTTGTGTATGTTTTTCCTTCGGCATGGCTTGCGCGACCATTGTTTCTGCGGTATCTTTTCTTTCTGAATCTATCAGTAGGGTGCTTCGTGGTTCTTCCGCGACTATATCGAGTTTTGCTGACGGTGTCGATTCTTGGAGGGAATCTTCTTCTTTGTGATTGCCGTTTTTGCCGGTATTCGTAATCAACAGTAATCCCAGCAGCAATACTGCTGCGGCACTGAGCCATACGTGTTTGCCGAAAAATAGAATTTTTGTCGGGGTGGATTTTTTTGCCTGCTCGACTACCTGTGAAATCAGTTCTTCGGAGACTTTCTCTTCACCTTTCAGCAAATCCAGTGCTGCGAATTTACGTTTGAGTTTTTCCAACTGCTCTCTGCACTGTGGGCAGCTTTCCAGATGGCCGGCTATTTCTTTGGTACGATTTTCATCGGCCAGTTTGAACTGGTATTCGATAAGCTCGCGTTCTGTTAAGTGATTTTCTATATTACTCATAATTCTATCTCCGGCAGTTTTTGCGCCAGAGTCCTCAGCGCCCTGAACATTTGCGTCTTCACCGTCCCGACGGAGCAGCCTAAGGCCAGAGCGACTTCGCGATAGCTTAGCTGCTGGTAGTAGGCCAGAACTAGTGTTGCCCGCTGGCGGTCCGGCAGCGATTCGACGGCCTGCCTGACCTGCTGAACCTGCTCGGCCTTTTCCAGCTCGACTGAAGGGTTATGGGAATTATCGGTAGCATGCACTTCGGCGTTTTTCCCGCCGTCGCAATCGGCAAAATTCAATTTCTTTTCCCGTGAATTCACTCTTATCTTTTTCTTTAATCCATCGAGGGCTGCGTTTGTGGCAATCTTAAAGAGCCAGCTTTTGAATTCGTTGCCGCGAAGCGTATGCGACTTTTGGTGCACGCGTTTGAAAGTCTCCTGGAAAATGTCTTCTGCATGTTCGCGGTTTCCTGTCATACGTATCAAATATCCCAAAATGCCGTCCCCATATCGGCGGACAATCTCACCGAAAGCTTTCGGGTCGCCCTTACAATGGGCTTCAATTAAGCTCTTGTCTGTGTTTTCCATTGAGGCTTTATACTCCATCTATCGCTATAGACGAACATCGTAGCGTATCGGTTGACGGAAGATGAAATATATTTTTGTTAAATTTAGTTATCCAATGTTGTTTTATCGGCTTTTTGGGTGTGAAAACTGAGGTTGGGGATGATTTTTCCCACAAATTCGGCTGTTATAACATTGCGAGCCAGCCGCCATCGACATATATGATTTGTCCTGTGATAAAATCACCGGCGCCGGAAGCGAGCAGGATTGCGGTCCCGATGAGGTCCTCCGGCCGCCCCCATCTTGCAAGTGGAGTTTTAGAAAGGACCCACTTATTGAAATCTTTGTCGGCCTGCAGCGGGGCGGTCAGGGCCGTCGCGATATATCCCGGCCCGATGGCGTTGACGTTAATATTATATTTTGCCCACTCTACGGCCAATGTTTTGGTCAGCATCAGCAGGCCGCCCTTGCTGGCCGCGTACGCGGCGGTGGTGGCCCGTGCGCCGTGGCACATGAGCGAGCCGATACTTATAATCTTACCGGGTTTACCAAGCTGTTTTCGATGGCGACAGAAGGCTTGTGATAATGCCAGTATGGCGGTTAGATTTACCCCCAGGACCTTGTTCCACGCTTTTAGGTCAAGCTCTTCGGTCGGACCGCGAACGGTCGAGCCGGCACAATTTACGAGGATATCGATCCCTTTTGTTTCGGTAACAATATCCTCGAAGAAGCTCTCTATTTTATCGATGTTTTCAAGATCGAATGGGAACGCCCGGACTTTTCTGCCGGTCTCGGTTTTTATTTGCCCGGCGGCGATTTCAAGCTGCTTTTGTGTACGGGCAACTATTACCACATCGGCCCCGTACCCGGCCAAAGCTTTTGCGATTGATATGCCGATACCCCTATTGCCGCCGGTAATCAATGCTGTTTTGCCTGAAATATCGAAAAGATTATCTGTCATCTGGTTGATATAATGACCGAATTAGCAATGTCCTGTCAAGAAGCTCTTTTGGCTTTTATGCCTGAGCGGCAGGGGAAAAATCGGATTTATCTGAAACTTCTTGCATACGAAGGGCCTTCATTTTATAAATA
>CAYVXS010000585.1:0-2445 GCA_964454885.1 uncultured Pirellulales bacterium | reverse complement strand
AAAAATTAGGCAGGTATTCCTAAAAGTCATCCTAATCATCCTTTTTACCACTTAATCACGTTTACCAAATTAACAAATGAATGTCAAAAAGAAAAAATAGAAAAAATAAGAAATATAGCTGGTATCAAAAAAATATCTCTCTTGAATATAGCTAAGCAACAAATCCTGAAATCCACAAGTTAGGGGGAATTTACAAAACATGGTCCAGGCATTTCAGCCGAGGTTAGAATGTTATAGTGAATGTATTCGAATCCATTTCAGGTAAAATCCGCGATAAGTACATCGAATTGCAAAAAAACCTTTTGGGTAATTATTTGGACCTCAAAACCATCAAAAAATCAGGCAACTGACAGAACTTAAGGTATTTTTGTCATTGTATGGTGTGCCAGGTTTGCTCCTGTGTCGCCTGGAAGGGGCCTAAATTAGCTTTGACCTGTACACAGAATTTGCCCTTGAAACCAGCCGGCACTCGCCACGAGTACCTGCACATAGAGCCTCAACCATATTCGAACCTGCCCGTTGCCAGAGTCCTTCCTTTTTCATCAAGAATCCTGAATATCGGTTGGGGCTCTCTCGATCGGCCTTTCATTACACCGGCAACATATTTTTCACCGGCCTGTCCTTCAACTACCAGGCCTATAGATATGGTTTGTTCGTTGATTTTTATCGTATTTGTCTTGATAATCAAAGGCTGTCCCGGTTTTTTGCCGCTTTGGTAAATAAGCGAAAGCGGCTGGCCCCTGACAGGTTCAAGGGACCACGTGAGTCCGTTGGCATCGGTTATTGAAAGCGGTGAGAGGTTCGCAATACTCTGTGGTACTTCAGAAGCAATAGGCTGGTCGCCGTTTCTGAACACAAAAAAACCTAACAAAATAATTAGCACCACCGCGAAACCGGCTAAAATAATTTTTGTCTTCGTGGAAATACCTTTGAAGTAACTCAATAACACAGCCCGCAGGATGCCACTCATAACGCACCTTCCAGCTTATTGTAATTTTTGTTAATTCGGCCAGGATTTTTGTTCAATAAATCAGTGTTCATTCATTATAGCATAAATCCTGCAAAAAACAGTTTTTTCTTTTTATTATGGCCCGGGGGAAAGTATAATATTAAAGATTCGAAGGAATTTCAGCAATGCGACAGCGAAAAATAACTGCTTTTACACTAATCGAACTACTCGTGGTAATTTCTATTATCGTATTACTGATGGGAATCTTATTGCCGTACTTGGGCCAGGCCCGCGAGCAATCTCGACGAGCGGCATGTATGGCAAACCTGCGTTCCATCGGCCAGAGCATTTATATTTATGCCAATGATAATGACGATAAACTCATACCCGGTGATTGCAGTGTCGCCTGGGACATCTGGGGTCAGAAAACCGGGGAATCCGGTAACGATGTGCAGATATTTCAACATGTTAATCTGGGATACCTGATTTCTTCCGGTATATTACCGATCCCGAATGACAACGACCACATATTTTTTTGTCCATCGTCCCGATTACCCGATGGGCTTCGTCCCTACGAACACTTCGCAAACAAGTGGGGCTGCGCAGATAAAGAAGCTCCAATATCTTATATGTTTAATAGCGACCTTGACGGATTCGGTAACTACGTCCAAATGGGAGACCAGCCTGTATTAGCCCACAAAGACAAAATCAATTACCTTCTCGGTGACGGGAGCGTCCAGCTCTTCAGAAGGACACGTCTTGAATTCAGCGGCGGCAGGCATGAATTACTGCAGGATATAGCGGCCAGAATCGGCGTTTGCTTCCCGAACTTTATGATTCATAACTGGCTCGAACAGGACCGGATTGATGTAGCACTGGCAATGGAATATCTTCAAAATCCGGCGGAATGGATGGATAGAAACAGTGCATTTTCAACACCCGGGCCGGTTCTTTTAGCGAATGTCGGGAAAAAATCCCTGGTTTGTGATGTAGTTGGGGCCTGGAGCGGGGAGTCAAGTCCAGAAGAACAAACCTCTACCGGGCATGGGTGAGGATAGCTCTTGATCGGCCGTGTCGGCTGGACAGGAGAATGCGATGGAATTTTCCCGGAAATCGTCAGGAAGAAATACATTAAGCTTATTTAACGGCATACAGGACAATTTTGCCGGATTTTAGAGTTGGCTTTATTTAAATACCCGGTTATCATACCGGCCAATGAAAAAGATAATAGCAGACAGAGCCGGTAAAATCGATGCCAGCGGGATACGTAAGGTTTTTGCACTGGCCGCCACTTTAAAAGACCCGGTGAACTTCTCGATCGGCCAGCCGGATTTCGACGTGCCGGACAAACTCAAGGAAACGGCAATAAATGCTATCCGGTCCGGGTATAATAAATACTCCCAAACAGCTGGAGACGATCTGCTATTGGAGAAAATCAGCGAACAGGTTAGAAACGAATTCGGCTGGAAAAATCCTGCCGTGATTGTTTCAAGCGG
>CAYVXS010000584.1:0-2460 GCA_964454885.1 uncultured Pirellulales bacterium | reverse complement strand
AAATAGATACCAACGATGATATAAAGCCAAAGCGGCAACGGCTAATCCCGATATGGCCAGTATTACAGGAGGATATAGCAAAAGTTCAAAGCCAAATTGCCCGGATGCGAGAACGGACTTTTGCTGGATAGCCAATATAGTTACTGCCAGGGGAACACATGATATTCCAAGCTCTACAAAGCCGATTTTCTTGCCTGAGTGACGCAATATCTCAATCAGAAGCAACGTGGATATAAGAACCACGGGTATGTAGTCACCTATAACACGTTCAAGCGCGAATGTAAACGCCATGGCGTATTGATGAATACCTGATGCCATAATCAGAATCAACGTAAAAATATACACCATAACAGGTTGCTGAAGAAATGGCTTTAGGTTGCGTTGCTGTGTTTTCCCAGGAGTTTCTCTCTTAATCGATTCTAAAATCACAAAGCCGGCACCAATTATTATCGGCAGCAAAAGAAACAACCAGAGATTTCTTCGGGCCGTTTCCTGTGTAGGATCGGTTGCTATTGATCTCGCCAGAAAATTAGGACTTAAATAGTTATATGATATAATCAATACGAGGCCAAGAATAGACAGCATCGTAAACCGGATATGAACAAATCGCCACATGGCAAGGAATTTACTCAACGACAGGAAGATACAGATTAGACCGATCCAAAAACTCATCGTGATGTCTTTATCCGCTACCGTTCCCAGTGCCATGCTGGTACCGATGAGAAAAAGTGCGATGAAAATTACAACGGAAATAGCGTCATCGACAACTTTTCTGGAAACAATAAGGATTAGAACACCAAGTAATGCCAGTTCATACGCATGTAGAGTTATAATGCAAGGTAAAGCGTTCTTTAGTGTTTCACCTTCCGAGAGAACCGATCCCATTAAATTGACAATTCCGTAGGCAACAAAAACCGCACTGATGCAATAAAACAAGCTTCCGCCGGTAAAACGAAAGAATCTTTTCATTGTTTCGATATTTATCGGTTCCTGAAGAAGTATCTTGTTATATGAAACTTGCTCGTGCATATCGATTTTCTGTTCAGGACTATTTTCATTTTTCGCTTCATGAATGTCCATATTTATATCTGACCTTTCCTTATTTTAAGGATATCAAGTTTTTCTGATCTTCTCCGAATCACAACCTCATTTTATATCCATATTGCTGCCTGGTAACTCTTTACTGGCCCATGCCAAAGATAAGTTTCCAAATGCATCTTTTGGCCATCCGCTCTTACATTGTTCCAACTGCTCCTCAACCGTAATCCTTTCCAAATGATTATCAATGAACACTACATTTCCATAACCACGATTGATATCTCCTGATGGTGCGCCGTGATAAGTGGCAAAACAATCCTTGGCTTCCGAAGTCGGACTTATAAGCAACATTGTATCATCAAGAGCTTTTGTACTTAATGCTTTTGGAAGCCATTTTGCTGAATATTTGTGATGGTCAGGTCGGAGACTCCATGAGTTTTCTTCTGCAAAGAAAAAAACACTGCCGGGATTTCTGACTTCGGATTCTTTTAAAACACTGCCGGAGCCTGTAGTACCAAGGTATCCGTTCATGGTATAACAATATTGAGGATCTATACTAATGCTTCTCAGGTGACTTGGATTCTCGCAACCTCTGGAGCTTGCGTAACGGCGAAATGTCGGGCAGGTTCTTTGAGAAAAATCGTCGATATATTCCCACATCTTTCCCCGGTATTGTGGATTTCCTGTCATTATTTCTCTCGACGGTGCCATTGCTGCATCATGCCACCGACACCCTAATGGATGATCTTCGCTATATGATTCTTCTGAATATAACCATTGATTTTCACCATCGGGAAACCTGCTGTCGTTATCATTCATATAAAGTATCCCTGCCAAGCAATATTGTGAAAGGTTAGCTTCACAGATTGTTCCTGTGGAACACATCCGCACCCTGTTCAATGCCGGCATGAGGAGGGCAAAGAGTATACAAATAACGATAATCACACATAATAATTCCCAGATTGTGAAGGCTCGCCTGGCATTTATTATGAAATTATTCATAGTCTGAGACCTTCATTAATTGTCACTCTTAGCTTATTTGGGATTTTTCATTTACACTTCACTGAAACACTCCTGCACGCTTTAAATTTCATAATATTGTAATTTTATCTCAACGTCAATAATATTCTGACGGAATAAGCAGGCATCGGGACATAATAACACCTGTAATAATACAAAAGAGATTATCAAGCTATTGAGGTAATATCGATTATATAGTCGAAATCAAGAAGTGGATTGAACAACTGTTTAGTGAGAATAACAATCCATTAAATACAAAAACTTAGAGCAAATCCAAAAAAAGCTTACAAAACAATCGACTTCCATAGTAAATTGATATTTTAAATTGGCTATGATAGAACGCCGGAAGAACTCGATACCGACCAAACTGGTGGAGATAGTAACTCTTTTAAGATTACACGT
>CAYVXS010000583.1:0-2461 GCA_964454885.1 uncultured Pirellulales bacterium | reverse complement strand
TGTTGTTTCAGAGGATGAAATCTTAAGAATTGCCAGGGTCAGGTTGGATAAATTTATTGTCGAAGATCTGTTCGAAATTACAACGGTAATCTCGAAGGTAATTGCAGGGATTCCCTTTGTCGAGATTATACGCTATGCCAGGGATCAATCAATCGATCTGATCGTTATGGGTACACATGGGCACAGCGCTCTGGCGGCAATGCTGCTCGGTAGTGTGGCTGAAAAGGTCGTACGCAAAGCACCTTGCCCGGTACTGACGGTCAGACATCCCGGGCATAAATTTGAAATGCCTTGATATGTAATTCACGGTTGAGTGTACTTCGTTCATTAACATAGTTTTTAAGGATAGAAATATGTTTGGCAAACGAATACCATTATTTAAGATATTTGGTTTTACGGTCAATGTTGATATATCATGGCTGATTCTCGCTGTGTTAATCACGTGGTCTTTGTCAAAGGGAGTCTTTCCGCATTATTTTGCGGGATTTTCGAATATGATTTATTGGTGGATGGGAATTGCCGGTGCGGTGGGTTTGTTCGTGTCGATTATTTTTCATGAATTCTGTCATTCGATAGTCGCCCGGCAATACGGTATGGAAATGAAGGGGATCACCTTATTTATCTTTGGCGGCGTTGCTGAAATGGAATCCGATCCCCAAAGCCCTAAGGCGGAATTCCTGATGGCGATAGCAGGACCGCTATCGAGCATATTTTTAGGGATTGTTTTTTATCTTGTTTTTATAGCCGGCCGGAATATAGGATGGCCGAAACCTCTCAGCGCAGTGCTGCAATATCTTATGGTAATAAATTTCGTCCTGGCCGGGTTCAATCTTCTGCCGGCATTTCCCCTTGACGGGGGAAGAGTATTGCGTTCGATTCTCTGGGGTATCAAGGGAAATTTGCGATGGGCCACCCGGATTGCTTCGGAGCTTGGTTCCGCATTTGGTATATTCCTGATAGTTTTTGGGATTTTTAATTTTATCACCGCCAATTTTATTGGTGGAATATGGTATTTGTTAATCGGCATGTTTATCAAGTCTGCTTCGCAAATGTCTTATAAACGTCTCTTGATGCAAAGTGCTTTGAAAGGCGAGGAAATCCGGCGTTTTATGAACACCGATCCGGTTACTGTTTCTCCGGGAATCTCTGTCGATCAGCTCGTTAACGATTACTTCTACAAGTATCATTTTAAAATGTTTCCTGTAACAAACGGTGACGGGCTTATTGGCTGTATTACCTCTCAACAGGTTAGAGATTTGCCGAGAGACCAGTGGGAACGGCACTCTGTCGGGGACATAATGATTCACTGTTCGGATGAGAATATAATTTCACCGACGACAGATGCATTGCAGGCGCTATCAATAATGAATAGAACAGGTAACAGCCGTCTGATGATCGTTAACGATAATCATCTCCTGGGTATTGTGACTTTAAAAGATATGCTTAAGTTTTTTGCCATGAAGATCGATCTTGAGGCTGATTAAAAGGAATCATCGAAAATTAAGCTGCACAAATTTTATTTCGAATTGTGTTTTAATTTTGGTTTTCAATCAGCAATAGAAAAAGGAGAATTCAAATGAAACTCAACATAACGGCGTTCTCATTGGCATTCGGTTTGATCTGGGGGCTCGGTCTTTTTTGTCTGACATGGTGGATAATTGCCTTTGACGGCTCCACAGGTGAGACCACATTCATCGGACGTATCTATCGCGGCTTTAACATCAGCCCGACGGGATCGCTTATCGGTCTTGTATGGGCCTTTGCGGACGGTGCTGTCGGAGGCGCGATTTTTGCATGGCTATATAACTTAATTGTCGTCCGATGCGAAAGTAAAAGCGAATGAATAAAACTTTAGCTGTCTATCGGACGTAATTTGAATCACTTATTAGATGATTCCATTGAGGAGGGTGAATAATGTCCTGATAGAAGATAACACCGGCTTGTCTTTGAATGGTAACGAATGGGCAGGGGCGGATTTGAACCGCCGACACACGGATTTTCAGTCCGTTGCTCTACCAGCTGAGCTACCTGCCCTTAACAAACAGGTGTCGGCATTATAAAAAATGATTCTGAAAAAAACCAGAAATATTCCGGGAAAATTATTCAATATATGCGCAGGTGTATTTTTACCGGGCTTTTACCGACTTTACAGGAAATGTGAGGATTTTGTCCGACCTGCTTGTTTGTGGCGGGATAAAGGATTTCCCGTTTCTGTGGATATAGCTAAAGCACCAAAAAATACCTTTTATTTAATCTTTCAGGTGCAAAAGTCCCTGGCAGGAAGCAATCGCCCGGGATAATCCATTGGTTATAGCGGAAATGTTAGCTATCTCACCGGGGGTGAGCTTTCTTTCGGACGAGCGGTAAACCAGCATGAAACCGGCCTGCGAGCAAAAACTATCCAGAGGAATCGTTACGGCGGAAATTTTACTCATCTCGACCAGGTTCCCGTGCAGACCCA
>CAYVXS010000582.1:0-2462 GCA_964454885.1 uncultured Pirellulales bacterium | reverse complement strand
CCATAGTCTTTAAATCACAGAAATCCACCTTGCCGTCCTGGTTGAGGTCGGCACCGTAACACCAACAGTAACCGGATCCACTGACTCGGCTATCAAAGACGACTGATTTAGAATTAAAACCACAAAGATCATTCCATGGGAAATAATATGCAATTTTACTCGCATTCGAATCCTCATTCTTTCTTTAGGTGGAATAATCATCTGTTCTGAAAATCTTATGATTGCCTATCTCAGAATTCGTTCATTCCATAACATTTGCTATTTCATCATCTCAACTCAGTCACACGTATTTTTAACAGTATTAATCCGGCGTACCTCACTCCGTAAAAGCCTGGAGCATTTCACCGCCAAATAAGTAATATATTTGAGTACCTAATAAAATGTGCTCCTGAACTAAACCGTTCTGATGGACCGATTTTGCAAGAGCCTCTCTTGCACTTTGAATCTCCTCATCAAATATCCATACTTTTTCATCATCTTCTTCCACGGCATTAGCTGCGATTAGGCCCAGAACTCCATATGTGGTATCTTCGGTATAGCCAGATGCCTCATAACCAGGTCCCGGGGCTGTATGATCGAACCTGACATAAAAAGAGCCTGCATATTCCCCATCGGGAACCTGATGGCTCGCAAGCAAATCAGACAAATCTCTTAACGTCACACCCTCCCAATAACTCACATCCGATAAGCCGAATGGATCTATCAACGTATCATCCATTGGTCCTGTCTGGGCCAGAGCCCATGTAGCAATGCCCATAGTCATTACTGGAAAATATGATAAATCATCTCCAACAAAAGAAAGGTGACTAGTAAGTGCCTCCCGCCAAATTGTCGCATCATTAGCACCAACCATATACGATGCCACTGCATGATAAGAAATGAAGAAAGTAGATTTCTCGCGAGTAGTGACATCGTAACCTTTAATATACGCATACGTGTCGAGCATATTATAGAAGTCCCGGACAACATCGGCATAAATCTGTTCTCCGGTAATTTCAGACAGCCGAGCCAGTGCGTATGCCTCATCGCCGTAAAAATTGCCACCGGCCGAGTTAAAGATAAATTGAACACCAAATTCCGTAGCTTCCAGGTATGATGCTTTTTCCTTAACCTCATAAGCTTGTATAAGTCCCGCTAAAATTGAACCGGTATATCCCGGCTCTCCCGGCCACGAACCATCGGGATTCTGGTTAGCTACTAAACAATCCGCCACCGCTTCAACTGTTTCGTCTAACGGCAGAGCTTCTGTCGAAACTGGGACAAACAACACACAAACAAATATAAATAGTATTACATTTTTCATCGATTTCTCCTTTCAATAATACTTCTTTCCATCTTTAAGCACCTTTAATTTGT
Source organism: uncultured Pirellulales bacterium (assembly GCA_964454885.1). GTDB lineage: Bacteria > Planctomycetota > Phycisphaerae > Sedimentisphaerales > Anaerobacaceae > JAFGPS01. The sequence continues at coordinate 1,106 of CAYVXS010000582.1, read as the reverse complement.
AAATGTTAAATATCACCACACTTTCCTCCAATTCCATTATTGCTCCAGATGCATAATTCATTCTTGCTCCTAAAATCCACACAAGCGCATAAACAGATAAAACTGCTTAGATCGCAAAGGCAATTTCCTAAATCTCATTTCCTACGACTCTTTATAGTGAGATTGTAGAAACCTTACCATAAAGTAACTATGCATACTTATTCAATAAATACACATATTCGTCTGTATATTGCCTGATGGTGCAAAAGTCATCTGCTGAGTTGCCTCACGAACTTAGTTGGTATAAAATCTGCCGGTATCTCAAATGTTGCAACTCGCCATCTTCTTGCAGACAATTGTTGATTACAAATAACTTGGTCCTTAAGCCATCTTGACATTGTGTTACGGTGAACGTCAAAAATCTTCGATAATCCCTTCACGCTCATAGGCTGAGACCATTTAACATTATCAATATCGTAGCCTATACTTTTTGCCATAGCATCTCTCTCGTCTTCCCTTGACTAACCAAGTACAATATCAATGAGAACTCCAACGACAAATGTAACTAATTCTGATATTCGGAACATTTCTTTATGTTGCTTTTACACATAATGCAACACAGCAGACACAATCCCGTCAAAAAAGAATCTAATGCAGTCTACTCAGCGTTTATCTCTTTCTGCTTTTTAATAACCACCAAAAACATTTATGTGCTGAAAGGTGTAAAATGAGTTAATATTAATCTGGATAGTGCTGTAAAGTGGATTTCAGAAGTTAATCCGTTCCATTTTGTTGTATATAAACTTTGTTCATTCCGGTACATAATTGCCAAGAAACCAATGTGACATTAATTCGGCCGGATGTCTATTTCCTTTTCAGGAAGGATTTTTAAGCCGACTTTTGCCTGATCTGTAAGGATTATAATAACTTCAAAAACATCATATCTTGAAAAATGAATAATCTCGGGCTGCAGTGTACTCATTGCCAATCTCGCAGAAGTTGCTAGCAAGTCATTCCTGAGATGCAAGCCATTTCTGCGAGCTGATAGAGGTATTTGACTTTGTTTTTCATTGCGAACAATCTCCTTACCTGTAAGTCGGTAACCATCTGAAATCTCCTGATTTATG
>CAYVXS010000581.1:0-2464 GCA_964454885.1 uncultured Pirellulales bacterium | reverse complement strand
TACCATTCGGGCATTTAAATTCGTATACCGGCATAGATATTTTCCCATAAATATTTTTTACCGCAAACCTACGCAGACATGCTCAGACACTATTGATGATCAGAGCGGTTATTCAGCGCATTTATATGTAACGAGCTTAAATCGCAAGGATTTATTATATTTTCTGATTCATCGATACCCACTAAATGGGCACTGAACCATAATTTTTAATCATAGGACAAACGGAGTTGTTTATCCGTCATGGTCGGCTTGATCATGGTTTCCCACTCAGCCCCTTTCCATGTTTCCAATCGCTCGTGCATATTCAGATACTTCTGCGGTATGGGATGGGTGCCATAGACAACCTCGATGCCATATTTTATATGGATATATTCTTTAAAGGTCGTGATATAAGGACACGGCGGATACCCCACAATGAGCCCGGTGGCAAGATGAATCACCGTTGCGCCGTTTGCCGTCATTTCATCCACCGTATATTCAACATTGCCGCCCGGGCACCCGTCGCAGGTGGTATAGCCGACAAGCTCCACCGCCATGTCTTTGTATCGATCAAAGGCGCCCTCTCTTTTCCGTAACGATCTTAGACATTTACCACCCGCACACGTGCGGTAGCGGTCACAAATGATAATTCCGATCTTTGTTGTTTCCGTCATTTCCTATTCTCCCGACGCATGTTTTTCAACCGTGACCGTGACCCCTCCGCCCTTTTCGAATTTTTCATCGATCAGTTTTTTATAATAGGATCGGTATAGGTTGATCGCCGCCAGGGGGTTGTGTCCGGTCACGCGGTCCTTTGCCACCAATACCGTGCACAACGCATCGGAATACCGCATTAACAGGGAATCATGCCCGACACAGAGACCGAAGATAATGTTGAATTCCGTTTGCGCAGCATTCAGCACCTTGGCCTGAGCAATCGGGCTGCACATGGATTCGAAGTCCTCGGGGCTGACCTTTTGTCCTTCTTTGATTCCGAGAAACTCCTTGGGCGTTCTTCCGACTGAACATACAACAGAAGCCAGTTCAAATCCCTGTTCTTTTAAAATCTTTGATAAAATACGGGCTTCGTGTTGGAGCCCTAAACAAAAGGCCAGTCCCAACTTTTTATAGCCCATTTTATGGGCAAACTCGATGGTCTCCTGGACCCTGGGTTTTATGGCGAAACGAGCATGCGGATTGTCTTTGTGCTTGTTGACATAGCACTCACCTTCCTGGATGGTGGCATTGACGGCAAACGCCTTTATGCCGGGCGTTTCATATTCGGAAAGGGATGCTTTGACTGCATCGTTAAAATTGATGGTCGGACAATAGACCGGTCCGGTTCCGTCTTCGTGCTGGCAGATTCTTTTTTCGATCTTGCAATCGGCGCACCGCGGGGTTTTTAGAACGTTTTCATCCATGCTTCTTCCTCCGGTTGATTTTAATGATAATTCGTTACCAATACAGATCAGTGTGAAAATGGAATATTTAATAAAGCGCTCGCGCAGCACAGGTGTCTGCGCCGCGTGACGATTTTTCTGTTATATATTGACAGCATTTCAAAAATATTCAATATGCAATCGATAATATGGGTATACTCATGGTGTCCGTATCGGCAATCATAATATAGGCACATCGGCCGAATCGCTGATCGATCGATGCCTCCAGGTCTTTTCCGCTTGCAGTGACGGCTACCTTCATGAAAGATAAGAAGTTGCTTTTTCAAACCGGATGAATCGGAAATGTTGCATTGTGTATCGGATTCAGCTTCCGACTTCGCTCTTCGAGCTACGACGGAACAAGGCAGGCCAACATATTGAAGCGCCCATTTATGCAAGCACCAATCATCCGATTAACCAAAGCGGGTTTTGTTGTCAAGATTAATTTTTTGCGCCGGGATTGCAATCTCAGGTCGACTTGAGTCCGCGTCTGGGGAGTTGGAGTTGGGGTCGGACCATGCGGAATGCATGACAATTAAGGATTTATGCTAAAAATAGTTCCGTTTTTGCGCTTAAAGTGATATTTTTGACACCAAAAAAAACAGGTCTAAGAAAAAAAATCTGACTGATTGCCGATACTGGACTGTGCCCAAATTGTGGCCTCGGGGACGCTGTTGACTAAGTTGACAAAATTTCGATATCCTTCAGCTATCGCCTGAAAATCATATTCAGAACGAAAACAAAGACAAATTTCTGTCTACTGATTTCAGCCTCAGCGAATGCAGCGTCAAAGACAAAAAGGAGAGGATCAGACGCTATCTCCGGTATGTATATGAGGCAGGGGCGCCGAATTACCCGGACAGGATGCAGGCGCAGGTCAGAACGTTCCTTCAAATTTTCATATTTTTTAAACACCTCGATTTATGGGATGTCAGCCCCAAACCGCCTCCGCGAGCACCAATGGCCCGCCGCCGGAATCCTTTATTATCTATGATCAATCCTCAGCGCCCAGCGCGGACAATCCCGCTTCGTTCCCAACACTACGC
>CAYVXS010000580.1:0-2467 GCA_964454885.1 uncultured Pirellulales bacterium | reverse complement strand
TATAACATCAACAAGACGCAACATCCCAAGTCGAATAACTGGGTCGGATTCATAATAGAGATCGGCATGCAGAGGATTTACTGTGCCGGTGACACCGACCTGACGGACGAGATGAAGGCTCTTGAGAATATTAACGTGGCGTTTTTGCCTGTAAGCGGAACGTATGCTATGAACGCCGTCGAGGCTGCCGAGGCGACCGGTTACTTCAAACCGGACATGGCAATACCCTACCACTGGGGGCGAAACATCGGGACACTAAGTGACGCACAGCAATTTGCGGAATTAGCACAGTGCCGCGTAAAAATTATGGAGCCCGGCGAGATTATAAGTTCCGACAACTGGCTGGATGACGCTCCCTTAATCGCTTACTGGAAGCTCGATGAAACCGATGGTGACATCGCCTTTGACGATATAGGGGGGATTAACGGTATTTTATACGGCGGTCCTTTCTGGCAGCCTGAAGGCGGTAAGTTAGCAGGCGCGCTCGAATTCGACGGCATAGACGATTTCGCTATGACAGATTTTATCCTTGACCCGTCGGACGGACCATTCAGTATCTACGCCTGGATAAAAACAGATACGGCAGGCGGGATTATAGTCTCTCAGGCCAATAGTTCGGGAACTCAGAAGAACTGGCTTTCCACGAATTCAACCGACGGCGCATTAATGACCGAACTAAAAACCGCCGGTCGAGGTAAATCACTTACATCGGAATTTTCAGTTACTGACGGCCAATGGCATCATATCGGTTTTGTCTGGGACGGCTCACACCGATATCTTTACGCCGACGGCTCAGAAATCGCGAAAGACGATTCTCCTATAACCAATCTGGAGTTTTCCGACGGGGGATTATATTTCGGCTCCGCTGCAACGGGAACAGACGGTTTCTTTGCCGGCATAATCGACGATATTCGCCTGTTCAGCGGTGCGATACAACCATAAATCCGCAAATTAACTCTCGCAGATATAATTGACAATCACCATTAGCAAACCTTAGAATGTGCCTGTACGTATAGTCATTTATCTGGTAAGTATAAATTGTGATTTTCGTAAATTGTTATAGGAGACAATTATGTATAAGTTTTCCAGAATACTCATAACAGCATTAATAATTCTTGTATCACTTCCGACTACCCGGATACTATCTCAGAGTCGCGAACGTTCGGATGTTCCGACCGGATATAAATGGAAGCTGGAAGACCTTTATCCTACAGAGCAGGCATGGAACCAGGCCAAAGAAAAGCTCGTTCCCCGGTTTGATGAGATTGAAAAGTACAAAGGTAAATTGACCGATTCGGCATCGGAGCTGCTTGCCTGCCTCGAGTTGAACAGTGAAATTTCGAAGGAATTCGGACGTTTGTTCAGCTACGCTTCGATGAAGTCGGACGAGGACGTACGCGACTCGAAGAACCTTGCAATGAAGCAAGAGCTGCAGCAGCTCGGTACCGATTACAGCTCCAAGTCGGCTTTTATCACGCCGGAAATCGCCGAGATGGACAAAGAAAAAATCGACGCTTTTATCGAGGCCGAACCAAAACTGAAAATCTATAAAATGCCTTTGTACGATATCCTGCGAATGAAGCCCCATACATTATCGGATAAAGAAGAAAAGATTTTGGCAGAAGCGGGACTTTTAGCCGGCGGGCCGGCCTCGATTTACGACGTATTCAGTGACGCTGAGATGCCTTATCCTAAAATTACATTAAGTGACGGCACGGAAGCCGAGCTAACCAAGGCCGGGTACGCCCGCTACAGGGCTTTGCCGAACCGAAGTGACAGAGAAGCGGTATTTCACGCGTTCTGGCAAGCCTTTAATGAATTCAAAGGTACATTCGGCGCAGACCTCTATGCTAATGTGAAAAAAGACATGTTTTACGCCCGCGCACGAAAATACGAATCCTCGCTGCAAAGCGCGATGGACCAGGACAATATTCCGACCGAAGTCTATATGACCCTTATAAAAAATGTCACCGACAATCTGGATTCGTTTCATCGTTATCTCAACCTGAAAAAGCGGATGCTGGGTGTAGAAACATTAAAATATTCCGATGTTTATGCCCCTGTAGTGAAAGGGATTGATTTACATTACACATACGACCAGGCAAAGGAGCTTATCCTCGATTCCTTAAAACCATTGGGAAAAGATTATACGAAAACAGTTGCCGAAGCGTTCGGGAAGCGATGGATAGATGTTTACCCCAACCCGGGAAAACGTGCCGGAGCTTATTCCAACGGCAGTGCTTACGATGTCCATCCTTATATCCTTTTGAATTATAACGGCCAATATGACGACGTCAGTACCGTAGCACATGAGATGGGCCATACCATGCAAAGTTATTACTCTAATAAGAACCAGCCGTTTCCGACCGCTGACTATTCGATTTTCGTTGCTGAAGTGGCTTCCACCTTCAACGAAACTCTTTTAATCCATAAAATGCTGGAAGAAATCAAGGATGACGATATCCGG
>CAYVXS010000579.1:0-2469 GCA_964454885.1 uncultured Pirellulales bacterium | reverse complement strand
GCTATTCCTATCATATGCCTTATGGTCTGTTTCCTCTGACTCAATTAAGCGATCCGGGCATGGCAATAGCGGCCGACAGGAATCCCTGGATGAATCCCTCTAAAAGAACTGTTGAAGATATGGAGCTTTTTTTTGGCAATGATGGAGGGAACGCACCGGCCAAAATCGGTAATTCTTATACGCATGAAAGAGAAGGACAAAATGTCCTGTTCGTGGATGGCCGTGTATTCTTTAAACCAACCTCGTCATGCGGAGTCGATAATGACAACATATATACATACTGGGGTAACAGGGATAAACGAACAGGTAGGCCTCCTGCTTTTTTTACTGGACCCACATCTATAACAGACTCATATCTTGTAGATGAGCCGGCAATGTCTATACAGACAGAAATCAAACAGCCGAAAAACGTAAATTCCTCCGATTTGAAACAAACCTCGATTGTAGAAACTCTTGATTGTCCAATGCCGGAGAATCAAAATGTCATCTGGTGTTCGACATTCAAAATGGCCTGGGACAAAATGAAAGACGATATCATCGGCGAGCCGATCCGGGTTATCGGAGCCGAGGATCTGGCCGCCCGCCTAAACAATGCAAAGATATCACCTTCAGACCTCAACGAGGATTCTTACTATGCGACGGCCGGTTTTATTGAGAAAGGTTTTATCGAACAAATTCAAACTGAAATGCAAAAACGATTTCCTTCGGAGCCGGTTCCTTCTTTTAATGAAGAAGAAAAGACCGACGGAATATTGGCGTATTCCTACTTAAATGTAAATGTGGAATTCGAGCATCCATTTTATACGAATGAAAAGAAATTCGCCTTCAATAATCCGGACGGAACAAGCACTAATGTCACATCTTTTTGCAATTTTTCCGGATCTGAAACCGAATTTGAGAAATTAAAGAAAATTTCCGAGCAGATTGATATCCTGTATTATAAACGGGGAAAGCAGCGTGATGAATCGGAATTCGCCGTAGATTTATCCAGACAAACACAGCCGTATCAGGTCGTTCTGGCAATTGTTCCGCGGCGAGCGAATCTCACCGAAATAATCGCCGATGTGGAGAAAAAGATTTCCGAGTTCAGACTTGATCCTGATTATGAGGAATTGCAAAAGCTTAGACCAAAGGAGCATCGAGGCGCTGAGGGCGATGAGCTTATCGTCCCTGACGTACTCTATAACCTGACACATCATTTTAAAGAGCTCGAAGGCAAGGGAATTGGTAATCAGCGGTGGCTGGATGATGGTTATTACATTCTTGGTGCGATACAGATGGTTGATTTCTCGTTAAGCCGAATGGGTGTGGTCTTAAAATCAATGGCACTTATTGGTGTCCCTACGGGTTTATTAGGACCTCGTCGAATAGAAGAGTCGCGATATCTTTATTTCAACAAGCCATTTTTGATTTATGTGAAAAAACGCGGCTCCGAGTATAATCCTTTCTTTGTGATGTGGGTGGACAATGCCGAACTTATGAACTTATATCAGGACAACTGATATGACAAAAATGGGGTAGTGCGCCTCAAAAGGACACAAGTGCACAAGACTTTTGCACCTGTGACTTATGCCCTTATGATTTTGTTATTTTTGATTATGCAGCTTGAAGTCGATAGCCATTTTCAGGGCTATAGTCGCTCTTGACTGTGGCATTTCCTGCGAGACAACTTCCATAACATTCCCGGCCTCGCTGAATCTGCCTACTCTGTAATACACATAACCTAAAAGAAATCCCAGGCCGGGGGCGTTGCTTTTTTGCAGCCACTTATTCAATTCTGCAATCCTCTTGTCGAGGTCTTCCGAACTGCCTAACAATTCCACAAGATCGATTTGAGTATTGTTGATATAATCAGGATCGATTTCGATTGCCCTTATCAAGAGCAGGGCGCTGTTGACATATTCACCGGCTGCGAACAGGGCGTGACCTCTGCCGGCATAACACAGCGGGTCGTCCGGATTGTAAATCGCAGCTAATGTATATGCGTCCGCCGCCTGATAAAACCTGCCGATGCTCATATGACCTTCGGCGGCATGGAAGATTTGATTGTATTTGGCCTGCGAATATGATTCGTAGTCCGTGAACGGGCCCATGATGTGTTTGGCTTCTGTATGAATTTGCTCCGGTGACATTTGCTCTAATACCGACGGCTGAGACTTGTAATTTTGGGGAATGGACCTGTTTGTCTCTGGGGGCGTTGGCATTTGTGAATCATCGTATGTTCCCATTAGCTCCTGTAAACGATGGTTCCTGCTCTGTACGGAAAAATCCCCGCTGCTTAGGCCGGTCGTTGCTTCGGCGGAGCCTGGCTTTGCCAGGGTAGAGTCGGTTTGATAAGATGCATCTGTTTGGTAAGGGATTGTTGCATCCTGTACTGTCGTTGAATATTTAGATGTGTAATCCGTCGGATTATGTAGACGGGAATCGATAGACCGGATGAGGTCGTCAAGCTGTTTTTGGATTTGGGCA
>CAYVXS010000578.1:0-2469 GCA_964454885.1 uncultured Pirellulales bacterium | reverse complement strand
AGGATTTTTTTTGGGTTCGATATTAGGTGGCGCTGTTTTATTTCTTATCTTGTACCTGGGAGGGATCGTGTTAATGGTAGCCACTGAGGAGCCGTTTCCGGGGGTGTTGCTGATTCTGCTGGGTTTTTTGGCGGTAATATATTCATCGGTGATTATGGCTATAATGGTCTATAAGATGTGGAAAGCGATTCAGGATGGTCATGCACGCACCACGCCGGGAAAAGCAGTTGGATTTCTCTTTATTCCATTTTTCAATTTATACTGGATTTTCCAGGCATTTTGGGGATTTTCGGTGGATTATAATGCGTATATCGAACGTCACTCAATAATCGTCGCCAAGCTGCCGGTGAACCTGTTTTTAACCTATGCGATTCTTTCCGTGGCGTCGGCGGTGCCGTATATAGGGATATTACCGGGTATTGCGGCCTTTATTATTTTGATAATACTGGTAGTTCAAATTTGTAATGCAGTGAACGTGTTGCCGGATAATATATCTGCCGAGCCGATCCCGGCCGCCGGTGTAGTGCAAGCTTAAATCCAGATTACTTAGTTTAATAATAACGGATTATGGCTGTTAAAAATGAAAAAAATACGTGGTCTGCGAAAGCAAAAAGAACTTTAACATGTGTCCTGCCGGTTTCAAAGAGCCGCAAGGGCCGGTGTGTCAATTGCGGGGCCTGCTGTAAGCTGCCGAATGAATGCCGCTTTTTGAGGTACGCGGATGATGGAAAACAATATTGCTCGATTTATTCGATTCGCCCTTTAAATTGCAGAAAATATCCCAGGACCGAATCTGAATTGATTACCCGGGAAACATGCGGTTTTAGCTTCGACGAGGATTGAACTTAATTCTCCGGCGTCCTTTTAGCAAAAACAAACTTCCCAGAAATAATAATACTCCCGTAGCCGGTTCCGGAACTTCGGGTGTCGAGTCGCCGCTGGGAGCATATACAATCTGCGTAGGTTTGGCGCCTGTAGTGCTGCTTAAGCTGCCGCCGGCGCTGATATTTCCACCGGTCGGGGTCGTGCCGCCGCCACCACCGGGTGAGCCGCCGCCGGAGTAATTGTAATCAGCCTGTTCGAATACTGCGATGACGATCTTCGGTTTGTCGAGGTAAACGACTGTACTGATAGCTTCGGGACTGCTTACGTCACCGAGCCAGTAAACAAACTGATAGCCGGGGCTTGGAGTAGCGGTCAGTGTGATCTCAGATTGCGGTGAAAAGTGATATATTCCCGAACTGGGGTATGTTGCACCACCTCCGTCAGGAGTTTGCTGAACGAAAAGTGTCATATCCGATGCCGCGCAATAAGCAGGTGTAAGCAAACTTCCCACAATAGTTATTATGGTAAGAATACTCCTCCATCCAACATAAGTCGGATTGCAAACTTTCATCACTCTACCTCCCCTTTTGTGATAAAATTATATCAACAAAATCAATGTCTCGCCGGGCATATTAAAGATTAAGCTTTGACATCATTTGATGTTATTATTAAACCAAAAATCTCCTGTAAAGTCAAGTAATTTCTTTAATCCACAGTAGTTATAATCGTTGACAAAGTCTTTAAATGGGGCTTGATGTGCCTGAAATGTGTTATTATTGGGCGTTCCCGCCTGAACTTCTGATTTTGGATAAAGCTTTTTCTATAAGAAAAAAGGCCGATTTTGTGCTTGATTCTACTGGGTTTTACCGTTTTCCGGCTGATTTCTGCGCACGTATCGGCTGATATTTCGCACCGCCTGACGCAGACGTTGCTCGTTTTCGACCAGTGCGATGCGCATATAATCCTCGCCTCTTTCGCCGAATGCCCTGCCTGGCGCGATGGCCACCTCGGCATGTTCCATTAAATCCAGTGCGAAATCGATGCTGCCTTTACCCTGTGAATGTTCCTGTGGTACTTTCGCCCATACGAACATACTCGCTCTGGGCCTTTCCACTTCCCAGCCGATTCTTCGAAGGCCGTCACAAACTACGTCCCTGCGCGACTGGTATCTTAAGTTCTGCTCAACGATAAATTCTTCGCATTCCCGGAGAGCAATTATGCCGGCGATTTGTATTGGCTGGAAAATTCCGTAATCGTAATAACCCTTGATTGTAGCGAGATAATTGATCATGTCCTTATTGCCGGTGACGAAGCCGACACGAAAACCCGCCATGCTGTACGGCTTGCTCAGCGTGATAAATTCGACGCCGATATCTTTGGCTCCTTTGACCGAAAGGAAGCTCGGGGCTTTATAACCGTCGAAACATGTCTCGCCGTAAGCGAAATCGTTAATTACTGCGACTCCGAATTTTTTCGCCGCCTCGACGACCGGCTCGAAGAAACCTTCATCGACAGTCATCGCGGTCGGATTATGCGGGTAATTGAGAATAAGAAGCTTTGGCTTCGGATACAGATGTTCGATTACCATCGTAACGTTTTTAATGAAATCTTCGTCGTTACCCAAAGGTACGGATACGACGTTTC
>CAYVXS010000577.1:0-2477 GCA_964454885.1 uncultured Pirellulales bacterium | reverse complement strand
ATAAATAGAAGCCAGGGAGAACCGGTTGCTTTTTTTATAGTGGTAAACCACCGATATCACCGCGTTCGAAAAACACTTTAAGCGCCGGCTCGCTGGAGCATCTCTTATATCTATAAATTCACATTTAAAATATAATTAATATATCGTACCGGGGGAGGCGATAAAACCGCCGCAGGAGGTCAGAACTATCAAATTCTTGTTACAACAGTAAAATTGTTCTGCTTTTAGTGGTTTATGCCCTTTTATTATAGGTCGTATTCTGATGCAAATTAGTTGCTCAAACTTTCTATCGGACGAAATTTTTTGGCTGATGCGAGGATGTAGGGTGTCCGGTACATTTTTTTCATTTTTTTGGTTAATAAAAAAGTACCGGACACCTTCCCTTTCGGCGGCTATTTCAAATCGAGTTTCTTTTTGAAGAATTTCAGAGAACTCGCTTCGGCGTAGGGCAGATAAAGGAAAGAAGTGTAATGTCCCGAAAAAAGATAAATAACCTCCGGCCTGCCGATTGCCTCCCATAATCTGTCGCCGCACTTTCTCGGCACGACCCTGTCGAACGAGGCGATATACATCAGGACGTTTCTCGCGTCTATATATTCGGCTAATTTAAGAGGGTCCGTCGTTATCTTGTTCGATAATTCCGTATGAATGTCTTCGATAGTGACATCATCTTTAACGAAACTTTTGACGGAGTCCCTGATTTTCTTCTCTCTCGAAAAAACGGTTATATCCGCAATACTGCCGCCGGCCAGGCCGAACACGCAGCACTTCAATCTTTCATCCACTCCCGCCAACAGGCTCGCTTTTATCCCGCCGAGACTCAATCCCAGGCAGCCGAGCTTGTCCGCATCGACCTCTTCTCGGGTGACCAGAAAGTCCAGAGCCTGTCTGTTGTCCAGAACCGTCTGCCTGAAATAATTTTCAATCTCTTCGGCGTTCTCGGTCTCGTCCGGCTCGGTCTTTCTGTTATGCACGGCGGCACAGTTAAAACCGTGGCTTGCGAAGTGGCGGGCGAAACTTTTCACCGTGAAATCTACCCCGCCCGAGATCGGCAGAATCAGCACGGTGGGATATTTCCCGGCCTTTTTCTGCTCGTAGTAATCGATTTTTATATTCTCGGTGCCATAGATGTTTATCGCCGAGGGAAACTCTATTCTCTTGATGATATAATTTTTCTTCTCGCCGATCTTTGCCACTTCGGCCACGATTTCCTGTTTGGGATAGCTATAATATTCCAGCATTTCCGCAGACCTTGGCGCCGGGCCGGTATAATCGGGATCGCACTGATAATGCGCGCACGAGGAAAGCAGCACCAGTCCTACGACTAAGATGTGAGCAAGTATTATTTTACTGATTACATGGCCTTTTGTTTCCATCGACCAACACAATACAACAGAGGCTCCCCAATAGCAAGAATTTACATATAAACAAAAAGTTGGACCGAATTTCTTTAGTTACTTTTGATTTTCTGGTATAATGAAGTTTCATTCGTTTATATAAGTTTTTATTTTCGCGGAGAAGTAATATGAAAAAAAGCTTATTTGTTCTCATCTTTCTATCAATTTTGCAGTCCGGTTGCAGAAATAAATCGGCTGAAAATAAGATGGAAGGTCTTGAATTAAGTATTCACTGCTCGGATAAAAAGTTACTTGTTGGAGATGAAATACCGGTCGTTTTTACAATCACTAACAGGAGCGACCAAATCTATCGATACGACAAACGAAATCATGACAGAAGCGGTCGATTGTCGGAATATAAACTACAGGCAAAGGACGAAAAAGGCAATATTGTCACCGACCCAAGAGAAAATGTTATATTTGGTCTTGGAGGTGGTTTATCAGGCGGAACCGGTTATGTAGCCAAAGGGCAATCTTTCTGCTATGAAGTAGCTTTAAACCGCTGGGCCCTAATAAAAAATTCCGGCACATATACCGTAACCGGAACTTACAGCTATGACGTTCCAAGAGACCCGAACTCCTATCCTGACATCGGCATAAATCTTTTGGATACTATCGAGGTTAAATCAAAACCCATCAAAATTAAGGTAAGACCGCGCAGTAGTCTATCGATGGGAAACTACATAGCAAACCTTCAAAGACAACTAAGAGCAACTCAATCCTCGAATACAAGAGATATGCTCGATAAAAGAAAAGAAATCATTCTCAAATTGTTATACACCTGCGATGAAAGAATCATCCCTACCTTAATAGATTTGATTTATTCGAACCGGCACAACAGTGACGTATTCTGGGCAGTAGAAGGTTTCAGATGTTATCTTCCTAAAACAGAAAAGATAAAAAATCAACTTATAAATATTGTGCGACAGCGAGGGCTTGGAAATGGTATGCACTCGATATTAGAGGCGTATAATTGTGACGAATCGATATTTACCGAAGCGATAGCAAAATCACTACAATCGCAAAACCTCGATATAGTAGCCGAGGCTGCTCTTGCTGCTCAGGACCATTCGAGTGACG
>CAYVXS010000576.1:0-2483 GCA_964454885.1 uncultured Pirellulales bacterium | reverse complement strand
ATCGGATACGGACAATTTTATAAGGCAACTAGCCTCGGACTGGACGAAAGGAACCTGGGACAATCTGAAACAATGCGACGAGTTTATCGCGACCTCGACGATTAAGTGGGAATGAGCAAGGCTTTCACCGGTAGACAGGAGTATTTTGAGATTGTCCGTATATCAATTGAAATTCTGCCCTGATATACCGCCGAAAGTTATTATTAATGAGGCCATCGAGCTTGCCAAGAAATTCAGTACCGACAAGTCCCCCGCATTTGTGAACGGAGTACTCGACGCCATCCTGAAAAAAAATACCAAACCATCCCGTCCTGTTTCGGGGGCCGGGTGAAAAAAGTTACACCGGTAAAATAACTATTTCTTGACACAACCACCCTGCTGCTAATAATATACATCAGGCATTCGTGCTTCGCAGCGATTTGTTCTTCGTAGAGCTATGAAGAATGGACTCGTCTTCCGTGGTTTTTTGGGTACGGAGGTCCGAAGCGCCGCTACGAACAGTAGCATCGAGGATCGAAATGAAGACGATCGCAGTATTAAATCAAAAGGGAGGTGTGGGTAAAACCACGACAGTTACTAATATCGCTGCGGCCCTTGCCGCCATCGGTGCGAAGGTTGTCGTTATTGATTTTGACCCTCAGGCACATCTTACAATTCATCTCGGTCTCGAGCCGCAGAAAATCGAGTCCGGCTCATATAAAGTTCTGACTCAATCGGCCGGTTTTGACGGCGAAATCCTGATGGTACGCCCTAATTTGTGGCTGCTGCCGGCGAATATCGACCTTGTCGGCGCCGAGAGCGAGCTGGTCAGCGTGGTCGGAAGAGAGACGATTCTGCGGGAGGCAATGGAGGCCAGCGGGGAGAATTTCGACTATTGTCTGATAGATTGCGCCCCTTCGCTCGGATTGCTCACTCTTAACGCCCTCGCCGCCGCCGAAGAGGTTTTAATCCCCCTACAACCGCATTTCCTCGCCCTGCAGGGATTCGGCAAGCTGTTGCAGACCATCGAGCTTGTCAACAGGAGGATAAATACTAACTTGAAGGTAAAAGGAGTTTTGCTGTGCATGTTCGACAGCAGAGCTTCGCTTCCCAACGAGGTCAAGGCCGACATCGAGCAGTTCCTCAATAACGCACGCGGGACCAACAGCGCCTGGTCCGAGGCCCAGATGATACCTGTTTATATCCGGAGAAATATCAAGCTCGCCGAGGCGCCCAGCTACGGCAAAACAATCTTCGAATACGAACCGAGTTGCAACGGTGCCGAGGACTACAGGAAAGTCGCCGAATTTTTGCATGCCCAATACCAGGAGGCTTTCGCTCCCGAGCAGGAGGAATCCGCTCCGCAGAGCGAGCTTGCATCGGAAGATACGGGAGACGGCTCTTTGGAAAATGCACCCACCGATGAAATGCAGGAGCAACCCGAATCGCAGGAATTTCAATCGGCCGAACCTGAACCTGCTTACATCGACATAAATCAGGTCGAATCTTCCGGGGATACTAATCAGTTCGATGGACCTGAGCACCAGGGCCTGGAACAGGGCTTTGAGTCGTCCGAATTCGCCGGGGAAACAACGGAATCATCGCAGGATATACAAACTCAGCCTGTTGATACCGAGCAGTTGCATGAAAAACCGCCTATCGAGATTAAAGAAATCCAGCCAAAAGACTCTCAGGCACCGGCGGAATTCACGGAAACTACAACTGATCAGAACCAGGGCGAATCCGACCAGCAGTAGTATTAACATCATTTTCAATTGTATCTTTTCTACTCAATTGTCTTTTTGTCCAGCAGTCCGCGGACTTTCATCCACTCGGTGCAGCGTTCGGGCCAGGTTGAAATGACGCCGTACTTTTTCTCGATGGCTGTGCCGTGTGAACCGTTTTGATAAATATGCATTTCCGCGGGAACACCGGCTTTGCGGAGAGCGAGGTAGAAGAATATGCTGTTTTCCGCCGGTACCGTTGTGTCCTGATTGGAATGAACTAAAAACGTAGGCGGCGTTTTGTCTGTCACCTGCTTTTCGTTGGAAAGATTCTCGACGAGCTGTGGATCGGGATTTTCACCCAATAAGTTCCTCTTGGAACCTTTATGAGTGTAAGCGTCTTCCATGGTAATAACCGGATAAAGCAGAACCATAAAATCGGGCCGGCAGCTTGCCTTATCAATTTCATCTTTCGGCTCGTAGTAATTATTTTGAAAATGGGTACCGGCGCTCGAGGCCAGATGCCCCCCGGCGGAAAATCCCATAATCCCGATTCGTTGTGGATTGAGGCCCCATTCTTCGGCGCGGCTCCTGACGATTCTGACAGCCCGCTGGGCGTCCTGCAGCGGCGCCGGGTGGCCGTAGCCGACGCCGCCGTGGCGATACTTCAAAATAAAGCCGGCCACACCGATTGAATTGAGCCAGTCGGCGATTTGCTGTCCCTCTCGGTCCATCGAGAGATGCCCGTATCCGCCGCCGGGACATATCACTATCGCCGTA
>CAYVXS010000575.1:0-2486 GCA_964454885.1 uncultured Pirellulales bacterium | reverse complement strand
CCTGCGTTCGGGACGCAGAACAGGATAAATGCCGGCATTATCGCAATGACCGATTATGTTTTGGGCGACACAAAGGCGATCAGTAGCATGAATAAAGATTCCTGATCCGGCGGCGCCTCTCTGTCCGGGTGTACCCGGCTCGGAGTTTCGCACGTTCCAGATTATATTATTGTCAACCAGCATATAGTTGCGGGTCATCTCCATATGTATAGCAGCACTGACGGTTAGTACATCGGCCAGCACGTTTTGTGTGATACGACAGTTGGAATTGCCGACGTCGAACCAGACAGCATTGGCATGGCGGATGTGGCGTATAACGTTGCGGCGAAAAAGCATGTTGCTTGCATTGTGGAACTTGACCGCGCCGGCTTCCCATCCTCGTTCGGCATCAGCCCAGCCAATCCACTCTAAGGTATTGTCTTCAATGAGAACATTCCGGGTTCTCTGGCCACAAATACCGCAGACGCCGCAGTAACGAATCGTATTACCGCGAATTATGTGAGCTAATCCTGCCTGTGGTGCAGAACCGCCACTCCATCCGCCGCCGATGTCGAGTCCTGCACCATTGGCCCACTCGATGATATTGTCTTCGATAATCCAGTGGTTGCCGCCATATGTGGAGACCAGGCCATGCTGTGGTGGTGGGTAACCGTTACCGGCGTGCTGGAAAGTGATTCCCTTGATACGAATATAGCCCAGACCACTGTCCATGGGAAAGAAGGCCCGCTCGCGAATTGTTATTTCGATAAGTGGATTCTCCCTTGTATCATCAGGCGTACGGATATAAATGATATTACCAGAGCTTTCCACCGCAAACCTTGCATCAGGCGAGCCGCCGACTTCCTGCATGATCGCTCCGCCTGGTGTACGCACAGGCATACCACCACGGCTTGTAGGTGGAGTTTCTAGTGGTGGTGTCGGGATCCATGATCTCAATGGTGTGTTGCCTAATTCGCGGAACTGCTCCATCGGCTCAAGAGGCTTGCCATCTACAAACACTAATCCTCGTTTGCGTAAATACGGGCCCATATCAACCGTCTTTGTGTTTAACCATCCCCAACTACCAGCTATACTGGGTAATGCAAATGGATTGTAAGCATCGGGGAACATGTCACCGGTGAGCTGGTATTTCCAGATAGTTGTTTGGCCGCCACCACCACCGCCAAAACCGCCTTGTCCTCGTGAAGAAATTGTACTGCGTTCCAAGTCATCTTTATTAACGACTTCCGAGCCTCTAATAAAAACTTTAGCTCCCGGTGCAGCTTCGTAGCTAATCATGTGATTCGGATCCGTACCGCCGCGGGCGGGACGGACGCACTCGCGATATACGCCGGAGGCAATGACCACACGCTCGCCCGGCTGCAGGACCTCAGCGGCCTTGCCAATGGTACGGAAGGGCCTCTCGATTGTGCCAGGTCCGTTGTCGTCGCAATTCGGCGAGTTGCAATCCACGTAGTAGGTCCTGGAAAACCGCAGCGGCTGTTCCCAGAATCTAAACTCAGTCCCATCCGGCAGCCGCGTGACTGAGGCTGCAACCAATTGTTGCGCCGACAAAAAAAAGAAGACGCAAATCACAAAAATAATTGCCGAACGAATAAGTAACCTACTATTCATGATAATATCCCCTTATTCAAGAACAAGTCACCTTGTTGATTGGAAGATGCGGATTTCCAACCGTTTGATTCCACGAGCCGGCTCTTCTGAGCTGAACAGGTTCCGGCTGTTACGACAGCCTCTAACCGGATAATTATAACCTTGCACAGCAATCTCTTCAATGGATTCAAATCTGAGTGTCTTGGTGTTATTCCATTGAATATGGTAGACATTTTTGGGGAATCTTTAAATTGATATCTCTCTATCCTTAACATATAGGTCTAAGGGTGGATTATTTTGTTATACATATTTTTCCAATTAATTATTTCTAACAGTTGGCGGTATGGACAGTAAGGATGGAGAAAAAGCATGGAGCGTTTGCTTTTCTAATTATTATAGATGATTTTTGGCTTTAGCATACCATACATCATCAATGGCTATACCGCTTGTTGAATGGTGTTTTATATTTTTCCTAATTCTTCCTTCCCTCTAAATGTGATTTATCATACCTCAACGTCACGATAAATTTCCCGCTTTGCCTTCCGGGGATAACCTTCATTTCCATCTGTCCAAGAACTTTTAAGCCAACGCCCAGGTCGGAAAGAATTTCGGTTACGGTTGCCTGATTATCTGAACCAATCAGCTCGGCTTCGGTCAATTCTCCTGTCCACAATACAGGGCCGAAGGTATGTCTGAATGTATATTGACCCGGAAGAATATTTTCAAAAACATACTCATTCTTCCCTTCAATAATCATTTTTCTCTCAACGATTTCTCTACCTTGCGTAAGTTCAATTTCCGCACCTCTACCCATCGTTTGTTCTGTTCTTTCCCTGTAGTAATCGGTTCCGTTGTCAAATGCCTCAACCTCAAAATAATATTCTTCATCCCTG
>CAYVXS010000574.1:0-2498 GCA_964454885.1 uncultured Pirellulales bacterium | reverse complement strand
GGGCGCGCTGGAGGTGGGTATAGCCCGGCATAATATCTTCGGTATGTTTTGAGGCCAGCTTGACGAACGCTTTTTGAAGCATCGTTATCTTCGCCTGCACAATCTCAATCTCATCCCGCATCCAGAGCCGGATATCTGTCGCCACCTGGTCGTTGCGGCTTCTGCCTGTATGAAGTTTCTTGGCCGCCTCGCCGATTCTTTCAATAAGTGCCGTCTCGATTGCCATGTGAATATCTTCATACTTTTTCTCGAATACGAACCGCCCTGCCGTTATTTCCTCGCTGATCTGGATAAGACCATCTTTAATCTGTTTGAGTTCGTCTCTGGTAATCAATTTCTGGTCGGCTAACATTTGCGCATGCGCGATCGAGCCGACGATATCGTATTTGTAGAGGCGCTTGTCTGTCGAGAGCGACTCAACAAAGTTAATCGTCAGTTCGTCCGGCTCACCGGCTAATCTCTTTTCCCAGCTTTTTTGTGTCTCAGTCATTTTACCTGCTCCAAATTAAATCCCTGATATTCAAATCATACGTTCCGGGACTATCCGTGTCAACCTTCCTCATTTATATACATGTTGTGTGGATTATAAAGAAGAAATGGGCTGTTTTGGGAAAAGGGGCGAAATAAAAATGGGAGAACCTATCGGTTCTCCCTTAATTCATGTGACTCTTTCCGTATTTAATTTAGCCCTTGCTTACTTTGTCCGGATTACGATCTGACTTGTGTGCAATAACTAAGATAGACAAAATAAGTTCGAACTAACATGGCCGTAATGGTCATTTTTCAGAGCCACTCATTTACTATATCAATACTAATAATCGACATAATATATTTCTAATCTTGAGTATTTTTGGACACGTTTTATTAGCTCCTGCCATATCTGAACTTATACTGAAAAAAAGTTTGAAGCCGGAGGCCTGAACCGATAATATAACATATATCCTTTAAAAATATGAGTGAAATTGGGGTATTTGTAATTATGAAATGTAAAAAACATAAGTAAATATAGAACGGATTATTTTAATTGAGATAACAACCTGTTTTTGTTCAACTATTTGGGATTTATTCTATGTCTTTAAAAGTACTTGGTATTTCAACGAGTCCGAGAATCAAAGGCAACAGTGATACGCTTTTACACAGGGCTTTGGAAGGCGCCGAATCCGCCGGTGCTCGAACCGAATATATTCGTTTATCCGACTACAAAATCGGCCCATGCATAGAATGCAATTCCTGCTATTCTACGGGCAGA
The DNA here is from genome assembly GCA_964454885.1 of uncultured Pirellulales bacterium. Classification (GTDB taxonomy): domain Bacteria; phylum Planctomycetota; class Phycisphaerae; order Sedimentisphaerales; family Anaerobacaceae; genus JAFGPS01. Next base: position 1,249 of record CAYVXS010000574.1, on the reverse strand, counting down.
TGCAGCGTGGAAGATGATTATCAGCAGCTTTTGGAAAAAATAATCAATGCCGACCGTATGATTTTTGCCACGCCGATATTTTTTATGACCGTTTGCGCTCAGGCAAAAATGCTGATAGACCGTTGTCAATGTCTTTGGGCGCACAAGTATGTATTAAAGAAGCAACTTTTTACTCCCGAACGCGACCGGCGGGCAATGGTCATTGCCGTAGGAGGCTCAAAAGGTGTAAAACAATTCGACTCGATTCGCAGAACGATGAAGGCATATTTTGATTGCCTCCAGATGAATTATGTTGCCGGTTTATATGTAAATAGAGTGGATAATCGCGGCGATATCGAACGACATCCCACGGCTCTTAATGAAGCTTTTCGTCTCGGTTCTGTTTTAGGTGCAGCTAACGCCCCGCTTCCACAGAAACCGGACGATGTTGAATTAACCTGATTAACCGGTGGTCTTATATCATTCTATTGCTTTAGAAGATTGTAGTTTATTTTTTGATATATTAATCTTGATTTTGTTTCGTCCCCGAAGGTGCCTATTCGTACGGAAATCTTGGTTGTTTGCTCCGCTATCTTTTTGAGTGTTATTGTTACCTTTTGGTCCTGTGCGTCGCGAGCGTTAATTGTGGCGGTCAGCGCATCTTTCGATTTGGAAATTACATTAAGCTCAAGCTCATCGAGAGCTGTTTCGGTTGCTTCATATACTTTATCGAGGCTATATGACTCGACCACCTCGAGATCACCACGGGCATAGGCGACGGTACCGGCGGCCCCGACTCCTATGGCGGCCGCGACACATCCGTGGTTGAATAAGGCTATCCCAACCAGTAGAATTAATAGAAGAATCCGTATGACTTGCATTTTGGCACTCCTTTTTTATATTCCTATTTTCCTAATATTATCAATCAATTATATTAAAATAGAGAGCCTGTCAAGAATGTTTTAACAGAATATCGGATTTATCGTTTGGCATAAGCTTTATCACCTATCCCCCCTATTCCCTGGAGTTATTGTTTACGGCACAAGCTGTAACTTTGTAATGTTAGGATTTTTTTGTTGAAAATCTCGGATAGCTTTATTGCTGAATGCATAATCTGAGGTAAGTTCCAGCCATGTTAGCGACGACATACCATCGAGATAATCAAGAGCCCTGTCGGTAAAGTGGCCATCCAATATTTGGAGCCGGTTTAATTTTTGCATTCCGGCCATATATTTGAGTGCCGCATCGGTTATTCTTTCCTCGCCCGGGC
>CAYVXS010000573.1:0-2498 GCA_964454885.1 uncultured Pirellulales bacterium | reverse complement strand
CCCGGACAATGTCGAAAACGCCGCTAAGGCGGGTATCGCCGCCATCGTCCAGCCGGGCGGCTCCAAGAAGGACGAAGAAGTTATCGCCGCGGCCGACAAGCACAAAATCGCGATGGTCTTTACCGGCAAACGGCATTTCAAACATTAATTTCATTTTGCCTGATACATATTTTATATAAATTGAATCCGGCGGAGCGTAGAGACTATACTCCGCCGGTTTTTTGTTTTCATTAGTTCCCGCCGAGAACAGAGACTGAAGGCGGCTGAATCAGGCGCATTTGCCGGCTTATTCTGTCACGCCATACAATCGCTTCCCGGAGGTTTTGTTTGGCAATATCCGCCTTGAGTGACAGCAGCTCATAATCGTCGGCTCTGTTAAGCGATTGTTCCGCTTCTGCGAGCTGCCTATTAAGGGCATCGATTTTTGCCTGATTTTGAGCCGATTGTATCGAGCGGTTGGCCAATTCTCGATTAAGAGATTCGATAAGGTCGCCGCCGGCGGTTCTGCTCATCTGCTCTCGCCTTTGTGCAAGCTCTATTTTGGCCCTGGCAAGTTTTTCCTCTGCTTCTGCAAGGGTCTCTCTACTTGCCGTTCCGGTTTCGACAAGCTGTCTTGTTGCTGCTACCTGTTTCATTTGACGATCTATTATTTGCTGCATTTGTCTGGTAACTTCATCATTTGCGACTTGTTCCTTGAGCTTGTCCTGAGTTTCGGCGATTCTGTTAGTAATTGCTTCGACAATAACCTGATCGGAGCTTTGTTCCATCTTGATATCCTGGAGTTCGTGTCGTAAATTCATGATATTGTCGAGGATATTGTTTTTATCGAGAATACGAGAGCCGGCGATGTTCCTAAGTTTTTCCTGCATTATACTTAATTCCTTTTCTGTTCTGGAAACTTCCTCATCGGAAAGTTGAAGACGTTCGCTGAGCCTGTTCCTGTGTTCGTTAAAAGCTCGCGACAGAGCATCCTTTAAGTTTCCAATTACTGCTTTCATAAATTCCTCGGCCGCCGGTTCGACTGTAAAGCCGATATTGTCCTCTTCGAGATTAACTATAATTCTTAAGAGAATCATCTGCTCGGAAGTAATATTCAAAGGTTCACTAATTATTCTTCTGCCGGAGCTGCGACGCGGCCTGGGTCTGGCCATACGAGCATCCATTTCTTCCATATCCATCATCATTTGATAATCGGGCATTCCATAAGGTTCTACGTCCAGTGGTGGATCTCCTGAATCGCCGGGTGAGATCATATCTGCTCCGTCGGCTAACCATTCGATTCTAAGGGCCACCCCCATAGCTTCTTCAGGTAGCTGTGCATCGAGTATTTCCTTAGCAGCTTTTCCACCGACTCCTGAGCTGTGTAACAGGTAATCGATAGTAGTGTCGTCGAGGGGTAAGATAGCCGGATCCGATGTGATTTTAATCAGGCAGCTTGCGGTAAGTGTATCGGAAATTTCAGATTCCTTCGATATGGCGATACCGGTTATTAAAAGAATCGATATCAGTATGAACATTATGCGTTTTGTAGTTTCCATTTAGAATCTCCTTTCAAATCTGTTTTACCGGATTGATTTTCTTTGATTTGTGCCAGACGTTCACGGGCGACCTGTGCCCATTGGTTTTCAGGGAAAAGCTGGATTACCCGTTTATATGTTTTGACGGCCGATTCGGTCTGATTGAGCTCGCGATACATACGGTCGGCCTGGTAAACAAGTATAAAGGCCGTCTTGTCGACCTGCTTCTGGACCTCTTCGAGAGGATCCGGCATACTTGCTAACTGGATTTCAAGCTCATTGAGCCGGTTTTGCCTTTTCTCGGCTTCGAGAACCTCATGGATAAGACTTATAGCTGCATCGGTACTGTTCTGAAGCTGCTTGATTTGTGATTCGAGCGAAGCTATTTTTTCATGCTGGTCCGTAGGTTGAGTTTTTATTGAAACAGTCAGGATTCCGATAGCGATTAGTATTATCGCAGCGGCGGCAACAGGGGCTTTGAAATATAGTATCCTGCGATGGTATGCCCGTCGCCGTATGTCGGAAAGTTTCACACTAACCGGCTCCGGCGGACCGGCGATCCGGTCGGTTTTTTGTAAGAGGTTTTTAAGCTTGTCTTCTGTCATAAACTATTTCTCCATGAGTTCGGCCAGGTCCTGTTTTAGTCGTTCTCTGGCACGGCTTAGCCGGACTTGTAATGTATTTTTGGATATCCTTAAAATCCGGCTGATTTCTTCTGTCGGAAGCTCCTGCAGATACCTTAATATAACAGTTTCTCGATATTTGGCCGGTAAGGCTGCTATCGCATTACGGACACGCTCGAATGTCTCCGCTTTCATTAGTTTGCCGTGTGCGTCTGTGACGCGTGGCAGCATCATCCCGATGCCTTTGACGTCCTGAGCCTGGTCGAAGGCTTTCGGGATGGGTACGATTCGCAATTTTCGTAGTGTTAGCTTGTACTTGTAACTACGGCATTTATTTATTGTTATGGTAAAGAGCCAG
>CAYVXS010000572.1:1048-2512 GCA_964454885.1 uncultured Pirellulales bacterium | reverse complement strand
CAATATCCTAAAAAAGGCAACGACAAGACCATCAGGGGATTAAGTCCGAACGCCCCCGCCAAATTGCCGTGAAGCAATTGATGGACGGCCCTCAACGAGCCGCAGCCGGGACAATACAGCCCGGTCAATTGATGAAAAGGGCACGGTGGGTAGAAACTTCCATCCGACGGATTAAAAACAAACAACGCGAACAGCGCTGCGATAATCGCTCCCAATATAAAGAGCATTTTCAATCCCATCGCGAGGTCGGGACCAAACCGTCGAATAATTCCGGTACCCATCATGGACATAAAATCACGCCTCAGCCAGCGCACCTATAATCCCAAAGAAAACCCACATCAGCGTTAAAGCCAATCCGATTCCGAAAGAGATCCAAAACCAGGTCTTCGCCTTGTTGGAGGAATCAACAGCCCCGGCATAATCTCCTGCCAACAGTTTGCTGTTAACCTGTGCTGCATATACTATGCTGACAATACCGAAAGGAAGACAGCAAAAAATAGTGGCAAGAATAGCCTGTACAAGATAGTTGGGGACACTCGGCAGATTTCCGCCGGTCGGCTGGACCTGCTGCCCCTGTTGTATTTCCTGTATAATCTGGCCACAGCTCACACATTTAAAAGCATTATCGTCGTTTTGAGTTCCACATTTTCTGCAGTACATAATAATTTTATCTCCCTGAAAAAGATGCAACGATTAAAACTATAATAAAAATAAGCAAAACCACTGTGAATATCGCACCCATTACAACACCGAAAACAGCTCGTCCCATTCCGTGCTTCTCAGGATGCCTTTTAATATCCCTGATAGCCAGAATTCCCAGTATTAACGCAAAAGGCGCAAAAAAATATATAATAGAGACAAGCCCCAGATAACCCGCCGCAATGGCCAGTCCCGATCTGTCTATCGGTATTAGCATTCGCATTGATTCGTTATCTTCTATCGGAACCGGTCGAGTCCGGACCGGTATCGGCTGAATTATCTCCTGACAACTGACGCAACGAAACGCATTGTCATCGTTTTGAGTACCACACTTCGGGCAATACATCAGGAAATTCTCCAAACAAAAAGCTCAAAAACACGTGCCGTTTAAAACCACAGACGCCGACAGCCTGACATAAAACTCCAAAAGACAAACCGGAAAAAGTTATCAAAAACAACTATCGGTTTTGTCCTGGATATTTATTTTATAAAGCGGATGTTCACCGGGTAACGATAGGCCTCGCCCTTGCTGGACTTGATCGCAGCCAGAATACAGAAAATTATGTCCACAACCCACACTCCCATCAAAAGGAACAATCCTATACAAACGACGGTTAATACACTGGAGATAAGAATTGCGATCAATACTGTAAGCTGGAAATTCAGTGCCTCCTTGCCCTGATCGTCAACAAACGGGGTGTCGTCTTTTTTGATAAGCCAGATAATCAACGGACCCAAAAAGCCGGTAAAGATAGCCAACAGGTG
>CAYVXS010000572.1:0-1038 GCA_964454885.1 uncultured Pirellulales bacterium | reverse complement strand
AACATCGCCATATTTTTGGCATCCTTGCTGATTTCGGTCTGTTCCGGGCTAACGGGCTGTTCCGCTTCGGCATTTTGCCCGGCGGGATTTTCGTTTGTCTCTGCCATTGTTCAACTCCCTTAAAATGATTTCCTATTTGACCAAACTTACATAATTTCTAAACAAATTAGGACAAACCGTCAAGAAGAAAAAGGCGAGTGACTGCATATTGACAAAGCAGCGGCCGGCGCCCTCTACTTCACAGGTTTTCTGTTCTCCCGGCAGAACTTTCCCATAAGCTCCATCGACTTGTTCGTCCGCTCCATCGAACCGTCCATCCGGGCAAAGGCATCGACCATCTCAAGCAGCTCCGGATCAGGCTCAACTGTGCCGTAACGGTGCGCGACATTGACTATGCCGGCATCGAGGCCGTATTCCATCGCTTTTGCAACATAGGCCCTGCAGACTCCGATTTTCCTGCCCGGCAAATCGCGGACGCTGTTGCTGACGCCGAGCGAACAATGCACGCCCTTCATCTTCGGGTCGCTTTTAAGCTTTTTTATCGTCTCGAACGCCCTGAAAGTATAACCGGGGACATTCGGCTCCATCGGCATATCAATCGCCAGAGGAAAGACCGTACTGTCGAAGAAAATGTCACCCGGTACGAATCCGTATTGGCCGATCGCTTTTTCGAATATCTGTTTCGCCATGTCGTATAATTCATCGACCGAGTGCGAACCGCCGGGACCTTTCGCCGCTTCTTCACTGACCAAAAGCCCTATGAACGCGAAGTCATAATCTTTCTTAAGCGGCAGCATCTCATCGGCCGTATATATCTTAATTGAATTCAAAAGGGGTCGTTTGACTTTCTTGTCCGTATTATACCATTGCTTTAGACCGGCCCTCAGCACATCGTCATTACTGCTGTCAATACAAACAGGGACACCGCCGCCCCACTTCTGTATAAGCCTGACATATTCGACGATCATATCCACTGTCACCTGCGGATCGTTTTCACCGAAAGCATCGAGATTAACTGCGATATAATCGGCGCCGTCG
>CAYVXS010000571.1:0-2512 GCA_964454885.1 uncultured Pirellulales bacterium | reverse complement strand
TTTTGCTGTTGCCTGTGTTATTGGCTTGGTTGATTTGTTATTTTTGTGGTTCTATCCAGGAGGTATTTCATCGGAAGCCAGAATGGGACAACAAAGACAGGAACGTCTGTTGTGCGAGACGGATTTTCAAGCTTTGTTGGAAGGGTGCAGAGAAATTTCAAGGATGTATGCTGCAGGAGATCTAAATAAATCAGAATATATGATTCGTATTAATCCTGATCCAGAGGTATCAAAATTTCCACAGGTGATTTTAGACCTTGAGCCAACTTATGTGGATATTGCGAGCGATGGAAAAGTACAGGTCGAATTATTTGGGGGATTTGTTCATTATGGTGTTTGTGCATATCCGGAGAATTATAAAGCGCCTTTTAGTGGTTTTTCTTACGGCGATAGAGAGCTTGTTGACGGGCTGTGGTATTATGATGATGGATATATAAAAAATCCGGAGTACGCTAAGAAGATTGAGACTTTGCTGCAAAAACGAATTGCGATTAGTGGGATCCCCTAAGCGAATGATGCGGGCGAAACTTCATTCGGTTTCAATTATTCCTAAGGGGATGGTGACTACGAATCTTCGGTTTGGCCACCGGTGACTTCCAGGAACTGTGTTTCCAGAGAGCGGCCTTCGGCCAGTTTGCGGGGTGTGATGTCCATATCCAGGATGCTTCGCAGGATAGCTGTAATAACGGCGTCCTGATTAATGTTGTCTTCGGAGAGGTTTAGCGTCATCAGATAATCCGCCGATTCTTTGCCGGGGCTTTTGCCGGCCTGTGGAAGTGAATTTATGCTGCGAACACCACGGATTGAATTGAGCTTTTGAATTTCGTTATTTTGCAGAGGCCGTGACAGCGAAATATTATATTCCCTGTCGGCTCGTGTTATCTCGTCCACCGAGCCGGTCAGCACAAGATTACCGTGATTCAGGATCGCCACATGGTCGCAAAGCTCCTGGACTTCGTCTAAGTTGTGGGAGCTGACGACGATTGTCGCCTGCTGTTGCAGTTGCTTTATCAGGTCCCTGATCTGCCGGGCATTTGCCGGGTCGAGTCCAGCCGTCGGCTCGTCGAGCAGGATTACTTCCGGCCGGCCGAGGAATGCCTGGGCGATTCCCAACCGTTTTACCATGCCGTGTGACAGGCTGCCCACACGCCTTTTGGCGACCGATTTAAGCCCTACCATTTCGAAGCTTTGTATTACTTCGTCCTGCGCCTGTTGTTTCGAGCTGCCGGCCAGGAGCCGGAAAAAAACAAGCTGATCCAGAATCGGCACATTACGCTGGAATTGCGCATCCTGCGGCAGAATGCTCAGGCGTCCCTGCAGGCGGGAAATGTACCGCGTGTCAATATCGAGGACCTCGACCGTTCCGGCATCGGCCTTGAGGAAATCGGCGACGATGGAAAACAGCGTGGTCTTGCCGGCGCCGTTCGGTCCGAGCAGGCCGAAAATGGAATTCGCCGGCACATCGAAGGTGACATTATTGAGGGCCTGAGTTCGCCCGAATCTTTTCGATAATCCTTTTATGGAAACTACATTGGTCATTTTCGAACCTATATATCGCGTTTCTCAAAGCGGTAATATCCGGCCATAAGGAAAACCGCAGCATAAACCAGACACGCTAAGGCTGCAATGAACCAGTGTGTCGGTGACGGGTGGAGCAGTTGAGATTGCCATCCCCACGGCAGGGCATACAAAAGATATTTGGCCGGTTTCCATGCAATGCTGCCGGCGAGAGCCAGAATCAGTGTGCCGGCGATTATCACCTTGGCCAGGACCAGCGAAAGAAAAGGCGAATCCACGGCTGCTGAAATCATCGAACAGACCGCGATGTACGGCACCATAAGAATCGACAGGGCAAGAAATCCCCACGCCGCCCAGCCGATTAGCGCCATTGCCGGATAGATTCTGGTTTTGGCCCCGAGATAAAGAGTAATCGTTGCAACAATTATCGCAATTACCACGGTGGAAAAAATGACTGTTCCTAAAAACCTGCCGAAATAAATGTTGCTTCGTTCGGTCCTCAACAGAAGATAGCGCAGACCGTGACTCTGGATGTCACCGCTTACCTGGTTGTATGCCAGAAAGGAAATGACAAAAGGCATACCGAACAGCAAAACTAAAAAAATCGCCGATAACAGCGCAGGTTTTTTTTCGAGCAGGAATTTCGTCCACGGGTCGAAATCGGAATCGTTCAGTTCCTCTCCGGGCGCGGGAGTACCGTTCGGATTGTTCATATAGGCTCTTTGCTGTGTGGCGTTTTGCTCGATGATTTCCTTCATGGTTTTTTGTCCCAGTATCCACTGGGTGATCGGCCGGCCGATATTGATAATTGTATTCCTGACGATCTGGGGATCAGTGTGGCCCATCTCGCGTTCCTGCTGAATTATCAACTGCTCTACGGGCAATATAAGAATATGAGCCACGCTCAGACCGAAGACCAGCGCGACCAGCAGATAGACCAGCCCGGCACCGCTGCGAATCGCATATTTGCTCCAGTACAGGCTGATAAGATGCA
>CAYVXS010000570.1:0-2523 GCA_964454885.1 uncultured Pirellulales bacterium | reverse complement strand
CGGACTTCGGTATCAATCTGGCTAATGTCAGTTCTATTATAATTGGTCTGGAAAGAACCGGAGCGACCGGAAGTGCGGGTATTTTGCTCGTGGACGATATCAGGTTGCTTTATGTAGAGTAGTAACCGTAAAATTTACAACTAAGACTCCGTGACGGAAATGTCACGCGAAAAAGAGCGTATATCACTACGTAAGAGTGCCGTCATTAGCAATGGCGGCACTCTTTTTCTATAAGCACGAAGAATTTACCAAAGACCGTAAAACACTGGTTTTGATGCAGCTTTCTATTAGACAAGCCTTACCTGTGAGATACCCAACGGCACTCGAAATCACCAAGGCCAGAACCTCAGGAGGAAAAAGAGGGCGGCTCATTGGATGATTCAGATTTCCTGCTTTTTTAGGACGTACATTAAAAAATTATATCGGCAAAGTTAAGGCAAACTCAAACGCGAGTTATCCTGAAAAATAAATATCCAGGAATAACTTATAATAGAGTGTTCGGCTAATCGACGCCCTGTAAAGGATTTATGAATAAAGCCAGTTTCTTCGCTCCTGCCTGAAAGGTTAAAGAAGTCCTGTTTACGACACATTTTAGGAAATTTTTCTTCACAAATTCGCAAATTTTATATAAAATATTAATAATAAAGCAAATGCGGTTCTTTGTTTGACATTATAGCCTGATGGAGTAATTTTTCGTTCACAATTTATACAACATAGAGTCTTTGAACATTAATGCCCATTAAATAATCCGTACACTGCATTTAGCTTTGATAAAACAAATAGTAAGGAAAGGAGGTGGCTTCAGCTCAACCGGTGTCTTCATATAGTACATGTACAGATCTTAAAATACCTTAAATGAAATTACTACAGAGTGTTTTGTTTGTAGTTACTCGGCATTGTCACAAACTAATTCGTAAAAGTTTTCGATACCTGTTCGGAATAATACGTGTTTTGGTGCGTTGCCAAAATATAGTTTATTATTGCACTTTTTGAAGGAGTAAAGGTTATGTGTAGAAAACTGTTATATTTTATTACCTGTGTCTTTTTGCTTTGTTTAATCAGTGCGAATATCACAGAAGCACAAGATGATCCAAATCTTATTGGATGGTGGAAGCTGGATGAGCTAAGTGGTACCATTGCTGCCGATTCATCCGGTTATGGTAACGACGGTACTGTTTTAGGAGGCGCGCAATGGGTTTCCGGCTACATTGACGGTTCACTGGATTTAGATGGTGACGACGATTATGTGGACTGCGGGAATGATCCGATCTTTGACATTGCTAACGAAATGACGGTCGCCGCGTGGGTAACTATCAGGTCTATCCCCACTGCATGGTCATGTGTCATTGCCAAAGGTGAATACTCATGGAGAATTAGTAACGAAAATACGGAAACGAGATTTCACTTTGGTATTACTATCTGGTCGGCCTCCAATCCTTCGATTCCCGGAGATACTGCGGTTGGTTTAGACGAATGGCATCACGTTGCCGGAACGTATGATGGCGAAAACATCAACGTATATCTGGATGGTACGCTTGATGGAACCGTTGCTACTACCTCGCCCATCGGCGTTAATACAGCGAACGTGCTAATCGGTGAAAATCCGGAAGCTGCAGGACGCAACTGGGACGGCCTCATCGATGATGTACGAGTTTACAATCGCGCGCTGTCTCCGGCCGAGATAGGCGAGCTCATGCCGATACAGTTAAAGGCTACGGCACCGTTACCGTATGACAAATCAATATTGTCCGAAACAGACGTAGAGCTTTCCTGGATACCCGGACAAACCGCCTCTGGTCACCATTTGTATTTAGGTGAGAATGCCGATGATGTGGAAAACGGTACCGGTGACACCGACATGGGCCCCTTGAGTATTGGGATTTACGAAGGTCACGATTTTGAAATTGGCAATACATACTATTGGCGAGTTGCAGAAACCGCGTCCGACGGCACTGTTCTCCATCCGGGTGACGTCTGGAGCTTCACTATCCTTCCGCTTACCGCTTCCAAACCAATTCCCGAAGACGGAGCCGAATATGTCAACACGGACGTTTTATTGGAATGGACAGGAGGGGCAGGGTCAACTCGGCACCATGTGTACTTCAATACAGATCAAGCGCTTGTGTCATCACGTGCTGCGGCTGCGGACAAGGGGAATGTCGAAGATCCCAATTTCTCACCGGGTCAGCTCGATTATAATACGGAATATTTCTGGATGGTCGATGAGTACGACGGCACAACAACACATCAGGGAACTGTCTGGTCTTTTACCACCGTCGGTCCCAATAACGGCGTGAAAGCCGAGTACTTTAACAATACAGATTTAACAGGCGACCCTGTTCTGACCCGCGTAGATCCCAAAATAGATTTTGTTTGGGGAGGTGAATCTCCCGATCCGCTGGTAAATGCGGACGCTTTTTCGGTCAGGTGGACCGCTGAGATAGAAATTCCCGCTTCAGACACCTATACCTTCTTTTCTATAAGTGATGATAACGCCAGATTATGGGTAGACGGACAATTACT
>CAYVXS010000569.1:0-2527 GCA_964454885.1 uncultured Pirellulales bacterium | reverse complement strand
ATAACGCCGTTAAGATAAATCAATCATCACTGGAAAAAGGAATTAAGCTTTACGAGACGGGAATTCACAAATTTCTCGGCAACTGTCTTATTCACCGACTGCAAAACAAACATTTTCAGAATATCGACGAACTTCGGAAGGCGCTGCTGCCTGAAACCGATACGGGACCGGGCAAATGGATAGACCTGGCAGGATTACTCGCACCCGAAGAGGCCGTACAGAAAATACTATCCGACATTAAAAACGATACGATACAGACACTGGAACAGGTTGCAGACGCCTTCAAGTTAATGCACGATAATTACCAAAAGTACGAATGGGCATGGGCGGCGAACATAGTGCGGCAGACTCTCGATAAAAAAATCGAGGAAATACTTCCCGAAGATATCATCGAGCTTACAACGAAATGGAAAGAAGCCGTTGTGGACCTCGACAATCAACTTTATGAAGATGCGAAAAAAGAATTTATCGCCACCGCCCAGATCGGCTTCGGTATAGATGGCGACGAAAAGACAAAGCACCAGGATTTCGCAGCCGTCCGAGGGACATTCGAACGGGACAGCTTTGTTTTGGAAATTGAAAAGCACATTTCCAGTAAAACGGAACTTGCCAACGAGCTTATCAATCGAATGGAGCAATTGTGCAAATAGAAAAATGAAAACGGGTACGGGAGAAAGAGAGAGTGCCGAATGAGAGTGATTATCGAACCAAATTATGAGCTGGCATCGAAATGGGCCGCCAATTATGTTGCCGGAAAAATAAATATGTATAAACCGACTGAGTCAAAACCTTTCGTACTCGGCCTTCCGACAGGTTCTTCACCTCTCGGTATGTATAAGGAATTGATAAAACTCAACAAAGAAAAAATAGTATCATTTCAAAATGTCGTTACGTTCAATATGGACGAATATATCAATATCCCCGAAGAGCATCCGGGAAGCTATCATTTATATATGTGGAATAATTTTTTCAATCATATTGATATCAGAAAAGAAAATATCAATATTCTCAACGGCAATGCACCCGATCCCGAAGCCGAATGTGCCGAATATGAAGACAAAATCGAAAAAGTCGGAGGTATTAATCTATTCATCGGCGGTATGGGACCGGACGGGCATATCGCTTTTAACGAACCCGGCTCTTCATTGTCGTCAAGGACACGCATCAAGACATTAACCTACGATACCATTTTAGCCAATTCTCGATTTTTCGACGGTGATATCAATAAAGTGCCCAAGACCACTCTGACGGTCGGTGTAGGAACCATTTTAGATGCGGATGAAGTGCTTATTATCGTCAACGGCCACAACAAAGCACGCGCCCTGCGACATGCCATCGAAGGCAGTGTCAATCACATGTGGACAATTAGTGCCCTGCAGTTGCACCCGAAAGGTATTATAGTATCTGATGAAGAAGCCACCGAGGAGCTGAAAGTCAGTACGGTAAAATATTTCAAGGAGATCGAATGCGCCAACCTCAATCCGGGAAAGCTTTTGGATCCCTAAAAATAATTCAAACCCTCTCTAAGGTAAACTTTATACAACCTATGTCTTGTTATCCGCAGGATAGACAATGTCCGCCTTGGATTTTAGTGATTCGATAAATTCATTGGTCAGCTCGGCTTGTTTTTTTGCCGTGAGATTTCTTATTAAACTATCCTTAACTTCATCGAAAGGTATGATGCCCGGCTCTCGGCGGTCGGTCACTCGAATGATATGGAAGCCATATTCCGTTTCCACAACATCACTGATCTGCCCGACGGCTAATTTGAAGGCCGCTTCTTCAAAAGCAGGTGTCATGTCACCTTTGGAAAAAAAGCCTAAATCCCCTCCCTTGGGAGCCGAAGGACACATCGAATTGGACATTGCCAATTGTGCAAAATCCGCTCCGCTTTTGGCTTTCTTCAACAGCTCCTGTGCCTTGGCCCTGGCTTGTGCCTTGGCCTTATTCGGATCGCCATCTCTTTCGTACACAGGTTTTATCAGAATATGACTGGCCCTGACCTGCTGGCCTCTCTCGAATTGCTTCGGATTCTCATCGTAGAATTTTCTGGCGTCGGCTTCGGTGATATTTATTTTCCCAGCTAATTGAGAATCCAATACTTTCTGAAAAGCCATTCCTTCCCGGATCCTCTCTTTTTGTTCATCGAAACTCTGGCCATGCTCGGCCAGCTTTTTCTTATATTCGTCCAAAGATAACGGCTCCGGCAGCGATGCAACCATTTCAGTGAGCACGTTCATTACTTCTTCATCAGTTACTTTTATGTTATCTTCTTTTACCTTCTCAGCCAGCAGGCGTTCTATTATCAGCTCCTCTAAAACCTGTTCTCTAAGCTGCTTTTTGTATTGCTCCAAAAAAGCCGGAGGTAGTTTTTCGATGGTATCGGCCATCCGCTGTAATTCTTCCTCAGCTCTCGCCTGGACTTCACTTTCTTTAATTTCAACTCCATTTACTGTAACCGCGACATCATCTTTACCGGCAGGCATCTGAACCGAGGTCGGAGACCCGGTTTGATTTACATCTGTCG
>CAYVXS010000568.1:0-2531 GCA_964454885.1 uncultured Pirellulales bacterium | reverse complement strand
AGAATACCGATAAAACGCTCGAACGAACCTAAAACTGCCCTATGAATCATAACCGGTGTTTTCTCGATATTATCCTTGTCGGTATAAAGCAAACCGAAGCGTTCCGGCATGGAAAAGTCCAGTTGGATTGTTCCTAACTGCCAGGACCTTTTAAGGCAATCTTCTATATGGAAGTCTATTTTAGGCCCGTAAAAAGCCCCGTCACCCTCGTTGATTTTATATTCGATGGATTTATGCCTGAGAGCTTCCATCAGCGCGTTTGTTGCCGTTTCCCATATCTCGTCCGAGCCGATATGTTTTTCAGGCCTGGTTGACAGCTCGATGTGAAAATCCTCGAATCCGAACGCTTTGTAAATCTCGAAAGTCAGCTCGATAACTGATATTATCTCGGATTCTATCTGCTCCGGTGTACAGAAAATATGTGCGTCGTCCTGAGTGAATTGCCTGACTCTGAAAAGTCCGTGCATGACGCCGCTTGCCTCGTGTCTGTGCACCAGACCAAGCTCGGCGACACGCTTGGGAAATTCCCTGTACGAATGCTGGCGGGTCTTGTAAACCAGACAACCGCCGGGGCAATTCATGGGTTTGATTGCGAAGTCCGTCTCGTCGAAATTCGTGAAGTACATGTTCTCTTTATAATTGTCCCAGTGGCCACTCATGTGCCAAAGTTTCTCGTTGAGAATAATAGGTGTGCGGATTTCCTCGTATCCGTATCTGTTGTGTACGCTGCGCCAAAAATCCACGATTGAGTTCCAGATAATCATTCCCTTGGCATGAATGAATGCAAAACCCGGCCCGGCCTCGTTGAAACTGAACAAATCGAGCTGTTTGCCTAAGACGCGGTGATCGCGTTTCTTGGCTTCTTCTATTCTTCGAAGGTAATCGTCAAGATCTTTTTTCGTTGCCCAGGCAGTGCCATATACCCGCTGGAGCATTTTTTGAGTCGGGTCCCCGTGCCAGTACGCGCCGGCCACGGACATAATTTTGAAGCTGCCGATTTTCCCCGTGCTGGGCACATGCGGCCCCCGACACAAATCTTCGAAACCTTCTCCGTGAGAGTAAAAACTGATAACATCGCTGTCCGTACGGTTAATATTATCCGTTTTATATTTATCATCGGCTAATTTAGACAGAGCTTCGGCCCTTGTTAATTCCTTACGAACGAACGGCTGATCGGCTTTGACGATCTCGGACATTTTTTGCTCGATGCGTTCGAAGTCATCGGGACGAATCGACTCTTCGAGGTCGATATCGTAGTAGAATCCGTCTTCGACGGTCGGACCGTAAACCAGTTTTGTTCCCGGCCATATTCTGCAAATCGCTTCGGCCATTACATGGGCGCAGCTATGCCTCATTATTTCGAGGCCCTCTTTATCTTTGGCTGTGATAATCCTGGCATGAATGTCTTGATTGTCCGGGCCAGGTTCTATCGGCGAAGAAAGGTCTTTCAGCTCCCCGTTAAATTCTACTGCTATAGCCTGTTTGGCAAGTCCCGGCCCTATCTGTTCGGCTAATTGTTTTGCCGTTGTACCGGCACCAACTTCCAATGTGCTGCCGTCGGGCAATATCACTCGTACCATAAATCCATCCGGTATTAAATTTCTCGTGTTTCACTTCATAATCGAGTGCAAAACCATCCGAATATAAGACCATAGGCGGATTTTGTCAACGTTAATTATCTTTCGATTTATCTGTTGCAATCCGTTACACTTATGTATATAATATATACGCTGTGACGATGTTAAAACTAATAGCGAGGAAGGCAAAATGCACGTTAATTTAGTTTTATTTAAAAAAGACGGCACTAAAAAGCTCTTTCCTTTGTCCAGCAATATCACGGTTATCGGCCGGCGGCATGACTGTGATTTGCGAGTACCTCTTACGCTGGTCTCTCGAAGGCACTGTAAGCTGAGCAAGAACAATCAGATTATAAATATAAGAGACCTCGATTCGAGAAATGGAACATTCCTGAACGGCAAACGCATTAAAGAAGCTGATCTCAATGCCGGGGATTATATCGGCGTCGGTTCGCTGACGTTTATGCTTCAGGTGAACGGCATGCCAGAAAATGTTGTCCCGCCCAAAAATCTCAAGCAAAAACCAGCGTCTCGTGCGGCTGCATCGGAACCGACACAAGTGCTTGATATACCGGTTGAAGGCGCTTCCGGCAGTTACCCCGAGCTGGATTTGTCGGACTCTTTTATGGATGAGCTCGAACAGCTATAAAGCTGGCCGACAGAACAATTCCATATTCTTTCGATTAATTATAGGGACAAGTTCCGCTCATACACGAATTCCCCGAACACGAACCGTCGGGACATGATTCACAGGTTTGTTCGGCTGATTTTCCCAGGCCGACTGAAAAACCGGAAAGCAGTTTTTGGAGGTTGGAGCTTTTACACTTTTGACAGGTATGCTTTTTCGCGGTTCCGGCTTTTTCCAGAAACTCAGAAACAAAACCGCAGTCTTTGCACTTGTATTAGTAAATCGGCACAGATTGACCTCCAGGTAAAATCCAATAAGTAAAAAGT
>CAYVXS010000567.1:0-2534 GCA_964454885.1 uncultured Pirellulales bacterium | reverse complement strand
GCGGCATCTTCCACGTTCGTAATAAAGACCCGGCCGTCGCCGCGCTCGCCGGTATGGCCGTATTCCTTGATTGTGTGCATAAATTCCTTCGCCTGGTCGTCACGGCAGACAATCTCCAGCTTAGCCACGGTGAAGTACTTTTCAGCGTATTTTCGTACGAAATGCCATCGGTTGTACTCCTGGTCCGCCAGTGCTCCAAGAGCATCCACGCGAATGATAGTAATATCTTTGGCTCCTTTTTCCTCGAGCCGCTCTATCATACTATTCAAAAAGGCGGGTCTGACATACGCTTTTATCTCTTTCCTTTTATGCTCCTTTCAAGCCCTCTATATTTTTTACGATTAATAGTTGAAAAGAGCCTATATAATTTTATAAAAAACTTGTTTTTCTACATTACAAAATTGCAATTTGGGATTTAATAACTACAGTTTCAACGCGGTTCTCATAACTTTTATTCTGCCCATTAATTATGAGAATAACAGCGTCGAATTTCTATGTTTCCGGCTTTTTTCAATAACGACTTTTATATTTTTGAGAAACAGCCGTCTCTTACGATTTTACAGGCTTAGTTGACTTAGTCATTGTTTCTTCCTTTTTAGGCTGGATTTTCCTCCCGAAGTTCTCAACTTTAACACCGATTGTATTTATCGCATCGCCGGTATGTTTGCCTGCCCAGCCGCCACCTTCTATTATTTTCCCTGCTACAAAACCGGTATCTTTTACAACAACTGAAGCCGCAGCCCCAATCTTGTCACCGGCCCACGAGAGACCATGTTTTACGTTCGAAGATGCGCTTTTTATTGTGTAACCGGTTTTTGCTGCAGCTTCTTTGGTTTCGGATTCCATAGCGCTCATTTGACGGTTCCTGATAAGAGCGTTATTGGCCCTTGAGAAAGCATCGTCCAGCATCTTAACAGTAGTCACCTTACCTTGCTCCACATCCTTTGCAAGTTTCTTAAGCTCATCAATAGATGATTTTAAAAGCTTTTTACCTTCCATGCCGGCGTGCGATTCTTCGGATTTCATATATTTGACACTTTTTCGAATTTCCTGAGCTGCTATCTTATAATTTTTCTCAAGAAAACTTTCACGGGCTTTTCTTAAATTTTCATCATTACTTTTTACAGCGGCACTTTCCCGGGTGGTATTTTGTGCCTTGAGCATCGGTTTGGCGGCTTCCATCGTCTGAGCATTTTGCTCATTTGCTTTCAACCCGGCACTGCAAAAAACAATCGAAATCACCAAAACAATCACTAATCCATTAGTTCTTCGATACATGAGTTACCTCTCTTTCTTTCAAAAAATTCGTTCATATTCCCCTGTTTAGCATATTTTCCGTATTAACAGGTTTTCTGGTAAATATTTTGATCAGTTGCACAAAAACTGCTGTTACTGCAAATGCCTCTAAAAAAGAAAAAAATAACTTTATACGCTCGTCGACAATGAAACCGAACAACACATATTCCGCTAAAATCAGATTGCCGATAAATATCAATATAGGCAATCCGAAGGCAAGCAAGACCATACCAATCACTGACGGGCCTTTTGTCTTGCCCAATTGCTGATAAATATTTATACAACAATTACCCCGCCCATGGCGATAACCACAATTTTCACAAACTTTCATACTCATAATAAGATTTTCCTTACTTGCTGGTTTTCATAATTGATACATTAATAGTCTTAACATTTCATTAGGGATTATGCCTAATTCGGTTCAGGAAATCTCTTGTGATATTTTCCGGGGATTTTCGAATTGGTTAGACAAAAAGGACTATGAATTAAAAAGTAACATATTGGACATTCAATCCACTACCGGTACCGATCAAATACAAAAGCCCGACCATTAATATGATCGGGCTTGTTCTAATCACAGGTTTTTGTTCAAATTATTGCGATATAAACATATGTTACAATCCTACTATTCACCAAGCCTTGCCTTCCTGGAATCTTCGATAGCACTATGTTTACATTTGGGACAGCGGTCCGACAGATCGTTCCCCCCGGAAATCCCCTCGATAAACACATTGCCGCAGTTTGCACATTTTATAGCTCGGTAAACGCTATTTTTACCGCACTTCTCACAAGTTAACGGTGGCGTAGTCATTGCCATAGGATTAGCCTGGGCTTTTTCCTCCACCTCCTCGTAGTACTTTCTCTTACCCATTTCATATGCGGCGCCACAGGCCGGATTATTACATTTAACCCAGGTCATCTCGTCATCCGAAATCTGCGGACCTCCTTTAGAGAACATAAATGTGTAAGCCAGCACACCGGCACCTATAAAGCACACGGCTATAATCAGGATATTAATTGTATTCTTGCTCATACTCATTTCTCCTATCAATCCAAGGCGCTTCGGTTAAAACAATAAAACCACCTTATTAATTACGACGTTATTTGTCAAATAGTTTTCTCTTTTCCTAATTTCAGATCTCAAAGCTAATTGGCTTTCTTTGGCCTCAATCTACCCCTTGACGGAGGTAGTTTTTTTATCTTTAATAGAAGGTGGTGACAAGTGGTGAAATATCCTC
>CAYVXS010000566.1:0-2541 GCA_964454885.1 uncultured Pirellulales bacterium | reverse complement strand
CCTTTTTGAAATGCCTAACATCGAGATAGACATGGGTCGATTCGGTCTCACGCATCTGCGCCAGTATCGCCCTGCTGACAATGTCACGCGGGGCAAGCTCCGCATGGTCGTGATAGTCCTTCATAAACTTCCTGCCATGACTGTCCACGAGAACCGCTCCTTCGCCCCGAAGGGTCTCGGTAATCAACGCGCGTGTGGCCCCCGCTATATAGAGGGTCGTCGGATGGAACTGAATAAATTCCAAATCCTGCAGCACGGCCCCCGCCCGGTACGCCATAGCGAGGCCGTCACCGGTGGCGACTTCGGGATTCGTAGTTTCACGATACAACCGCCCCGCTCCCCCGGTCGCGAGGATAGTATTGGCCGCCCAGATAATCTGAATGCCCTTGGCCAGGTCGTTACCGATTATTCCCACGCATTCCTCTCCGTCGTTCGTAAGCAAATCGATGGCATAGAAATTTTCCAGGATCCTGATATTCGAATGTTCCCTGACTTTTCTTATGAGCGCCTCGGCAATCATCCTGCCGGTCTCGTCGCCGTGTGCGTGGGCGACACGGGGATGACTGTGGCCGCCTTCGAGCGTCACGGCAATCTTATTATCGACCAGGTCGAACTCGGTTCCCCACTGCCGCAGTTGTTCTACAAGCTTCGGCCCACGGCGAACAACCAGATCGACAACATCCTCCTTATAGAGCCCACAGCCTGTTTTGAGCGTATCGGCTATATGCGACTCGAACGTATCGGTCTTTTCCAGGACAGAAGCAATTCCCCCCTGCGCCTTCCATGTGTTACTGTCCGTCAGGCGGCCCTTGCAAACAATGGTGACTTTGCAATGCTCGGCGGCCTCGAGGGCAGCGCGGAGCCCCGCTATGCCGGAACCTATCACAAGACAATCGGTGAACAACTGCTGGGCGGAAACAGAATCAATATTTATCAGATACCTTCTCGGTTCCGTTTTTTCAGTCATTTATTCAATACCCAAATAACAAACATATATAATCTGTAATTTTGCAATAATGAAAAATCCACTCAAGGTCGCCATTTGTTCCAAGGCGTTTTACTATTTGTTCATTTTGCGATCCAGGGCAATTTCATCGGTAAATAATCGTTCATCGTCGGCATATTTGAGAACAAATGCCTGCAATTGTTTCGTCTTTGCCGTCAGAACAATCCTGTCCTCGATTAATATATGTTCGATTGCATCAGGATATTCCTTGAGCAGTTCATCCATTTTATCATCCATAGTTACCCGCAATTTTAACTGCGGTTCAATTGAATCGATTTTAACAAACGTATGGGCCGGAATCAGAAAAAAACTATTATACGGCCA
This sequence comes from uncultured Pirellulales bacterium, assembly GCA_964454885.1. Classification (GTDB taxonomy): domain Bacteria; phylum Planctomycetota; class Phycisphaerae; order Sedimentisphaerales; family Anaerobacaceae; genus JAFGPS01. The sequence continues at coordinate 1,211 of CAYVXS010000566.1, read as the reverse complement.
CTTCACCTGGTTGGGATCCTCTATTTCCCACGGTAGTTCGCTCGGACATACGTCAAGGAAAAGTTTGTCCTTAAGCTTTACCATAACGGCGACGAAAGAGCCTTTCTTACCCTCTTCATCAGAAAAAATCAGTTTGTAAACATTGTTCGGTTCCTCGTTATGACAGGTGAACTCCCAGGCTGTTTTAGGATTGTTGGGTTCCTGAATCCAGGTCCCGAGGAGTTTTTCCTCGAACACAGCAGTTTCTTTAGTATAAAGACAATGCACAGAAGCAACCGGAATACAACCACCTAATACAAAGGTTAAAAGATAAAAAAATGTTTTTTTCGTATTCATTTTTTTATTCTCCTAAAAAAGGTTTCTTTATTTAAAGGAACATAAATTCTCAATTTAAAACTATAAGGTTTGTTTATTAATCATTATCTTCAAGCTTTAAATGGTAATTGTCAATTGAAAAGAACGCTTAAAACCGATAGATTGCAGAAGTACAAAACGGAATCGGCAATGAAAAATACTTTAGAAGGGAAAAATTTTGGATCTGAATCCGCTCGACTGGGCTACAATCGCCTTATGTGCGACAATGATAGGAATATCGAAAACCGGTATCCCCGGATTCGGGATACTGGTTGTGCCTTTGATGGCGCTTGTGCTGCCTGCAAAGCAATCCACCGGCATATTATTGGGGATTTTGATATTGGCGGATATATTCGCAATTATCTACCACAGGCGCAATGCCAGATGGCATCATGTGCTCCGTCTGCTGCCGCCTGCTATGGCTGGGATTATCGTCGGATACTTCGGATTAAAAGTGGTCAGCGACAAGCAGCTCAAGCCGATTATCGGGGCAATAGTGCTCCTGATGCTGGCCTTAAATTACTGGCGTACGAGAAGTAAAGACAAAAATGTGTCGTTTCCAAGCCCCTGGTGGCTGGCAATATGGTTCGGATTTATGGCCGGAATTACAACTATGATGGCCAACGCTGCGGGGCCGGTCATGATTATCTACCTGCTGGCCATGAGACTTCCAAAAACGGAATTCGTCGGGACGGCGGCATGGTTTTTCTTCGTCGTCAACTGGCTCAAAGTCCCGTTTAGTGCGTCTCTGGATTTGATGACTCTCGAATCGGTGAAACTTGATTTTATAATGCTGCCGTTCATTGCCGCAGGTGCATTTACAGGGATATTCTTTTTAAAGCGAATCCCTCAAAAAG
>CAYVXS010000565.1:0-2545 GCA_964454885.1 uncultured Pirellulales bacterium | reverse complement strand
CCGACCCTAAAAAAGCACGGGCTTACCTGCACGATGATCGAGACCCACAGCCTGACGAAGGGCCTTAACAACAAGCAAAATCACGCCCAGTGTCTGGACCAAATCCGAACGGCCATTGACGCCGCCGCCGAATACGGCTTTCCTAATGTAATCAGCTTCCCCGGCAACCGGGACGGTATGAGCGACGAAGAGGGAGTGGAAAATTCCGTTGCCGCCCTAAAACAGGTCGTCGGGCTGGCGGAAGAGAAAAATGTCACGATATGCCTGGAGTATCTTAACAGCAAGGTCGATCATAAAGGTTATATGTTGGACAATATGGCCTGGGGCGTGGAAGTATGTAAAAAAGTCGGCTCGGAGCGAGTAAAGATTCTGTATGACATATATCACGCCCAGATCATGGAAGGTGACATAATCCGGACGATAAGAAATAATAAACAATATATCGGTCACTACCATACGGGCGGAAATCCCGGCCGCAATGAAATCGACGACACCCAGGAAATATACTACCCGGCCGTTATGAAGGCGATTGTTGAAACAGGCTTCAAAGGTTACGTCGCCCATGAGTTCGTCCCAAAGCGAGACCCGCTGACGTCCCTGGCACAGGCGGTGCAAATTTGTGATGTCTGATTATGTGGAAACTGAATGTCCCCAAGCCGGTAAAGCTTATCATTGGAATCCTGGCCGCCGATCACAAGTGCGTATATACCGCGGCCGATATTTTGGCCGATAAGTTCGGCAGGATCGATTTCACGAGCGATATCTGGCCCTTCGATAAGACCGACTATTACAGGGATCAGACAGGATCACGAATTTTAAGGCAGTTTATCAGTATCGAACGGTTAATCGATCCCGGAAAATTGGCGAAAATCAAACACAAAACCAACAGGCTCGAACAAAAACTGGCCAAGACGCTGGCGCTTCCGCTGCCGAGGCCGGTTAATCTTGATCCCGGTATAATCGAGCCGTCGAAATTAGTGCTTGCCACAACAAAAAACTATTCGCATCGTATATATATCGGCAGCAAAATGTACGCCGAAGTAACATTGATTTTCGATAAAGGCCGGTGGTGCCCGCTGGAACACACTTATCCCGATTACAGGCAGCAATGCTACTTCGATTTCTTTGAAAAAGTCAGGAACCGATTACTGGAACAGTTGAAAAAATACCAGTCTCCAAAAATATAATTTAGACTGTCATTGTAACTGATAAAAATGACCTTCGAAGATAAAATACGACAGCGATACAGCGGTGAAAAAGGAAGACAGTATCACCAGACGAAGCGTTCTATTCCCGATGCAGCCTATTCGTGGATTGCACGGCTTCGTGCGGCAAAAATCCAGCCTTATATAAACGAGACCGATACCGTACTGGAATACGGCGTGGGAACCGGCTGGAACCTGGCGGAACTGGATTGTGGACGAAAGCTCGGCTTCGATTTGTCGGAACATTTAGAGCCGGAACTCCGAAGTCACGGCATAGAGTTTGTAAAAGATATAAAAAATATCGGCGAAGCGTCGGTGGATGTGGTTGTTTGTCACCACATGCTCGAACATACGGATAATCCGCCTGAAATTCTGAAGGAAATAAGACGCTTACTTCGCAAGAACGGCAAACTGCTGCTGTTCGTCCCATTCGAAAAGGAAAGAAGGTATCGGCAATTTAATCCCGACGAGCCTAATCATCATCTTTATTCCTGGAACGTTCAGACTTTAAGCAACCTGGTTAGTGACATAGGCTTTAATATCTTAGACGGTAAAGTTAGGGAATTCGGATACGACAGATTCGCGGCCGTCTGGGCGGTCAGGCTCGGTCTGGGCCAAAAGGGATATAGATTAATTAGAAAGGCGATTCATCTTATCAAACCGGCGTCCGAAGTGTATATTATGGCGAAAAAGGAATGAATTCGTAAAGTTCCTGTAATTTTAAGGAGTATTTTTTATCCAACCGTTAACAATATTGATAATAATTCTTTTTGCCGGCTCGTTCATTTTGTCGCTGATTTTGACATGGATGGTAAGGAAACTTGCTTTACACACGGGATTCGTCTCGAAACCGGCGAGTGACAGGTTTTCGGCAAGGATTGTCCCTCTCGGGGGAGGCATTGCAATTTTCGCAGTTCCAACAATTGTTATTCTCACCGCCGTGCTGGTCGTAAAATTTCTCGCCGTCCCCGGCCACCTCGATTGGCTCGGCGAATCCGCCACTATCCATACGGCCGGCTTTATGAGCCAGGTGGGTCGGCTTATGACGATATTGCTTCTAATCCTAATTTTGTTTCTCCTCGGTCTCTGGGACGATAAAAAGCATCTTGGGCCGTTCTGTAAGCTCGGTGTTCAGTTCGCCGTGGCAATCGCCGCCGCTTTTTTCGCGGATATTCGCGTCGAATTTTTTATCGAGAATAAAATCATAACATCTCTGCTCTCGGCGGTTTGGATTGTCCTGATTATTAACGCATTCAATTTCCTCGACAATATGGACGGGCTTTCGGCCGGTATCGCCGTTATTACCAGCTCGATTTTATTTACTGCCGCCGCTTTGAACG
>CAYVXS010000564.1:0-2548 GCA_964454885.1 uncultured Pirellulales bacterium | reverse complement strand
TGTTCGATATAATTTTATCCGATGGCTCAGCAATAATGTCGGCACAGCAATCGGCCCCAGCAGGGTAAATCCTGAGACCGGAGAGATTCTCGATGCCGATATTATCCTTACTGACGGCTGGATCCGCCACTTCTGGATAAACTATAATGAGATTATGCCTGAGATAGCAATGGAAGGAGTCGATCCTGAAACACTTGTCTGGCTGAACGACCATCCGAACTGGGACCCGCGAGTTCGACTTGCACCGCCCGCTCAACGCGAAAGCACCAGGCAGGCAATCGCCAAATATAAAGGTCAGCCCTATGGGGGACACCCAATGGCCCAGGTAAATCCCGATCTTATCGGCGATGACGAATTCGACGGACTTATAGGTAAAACGTCCCAGGTAAACGGACTATGCTCTCTATCACACGGAATGGCCTTCGATGTTGCTTTGTTCAGGATGCAGCTTGCCATGATGACCGCCGATGCCAATGAAAGTGATAAAAAGAAAGATGAGGACGAGGGAGAAAAGGATGAAAAAGAGGACAAAGATAAAGAGAAGAAAACTGAAGATAAAGAACCGACAATAGACGGTATGCCTGAATCCTTCATCGGACCGATGCTGGCCGAGCTGGTATGCCACGAGGTCGGGCACACACTTGGCTTAAGACATAACTTCAAAGGCTCAGCCACTTACAACATGACCGAAATCAACAGTAAAGAGCTAAAAGGGCAAAAACCAAACAGCTCTTCTGTGATGGATTATCTACCGATTAACATGAATTACAAAGACGGTGAAGTCCAGGGTGACTACACGATGATAGGCGTCGGCCCTTACGATATATGGGCCATCGAATACGGATACACTCAGGATGAAAAAGACCTTAAATCGATACTGGAGCGTGTAGCCGAGCCTGAATTGCAATACGGAACCGACGAAGATACGTACGGCCCGGATCCATTTGCCCGCCGATATGATTTAAGCAAGGATCCCCTCGACTATGCCAATAACCAAATTCGTATCGCAAAATACAATCGAGACCGTATTATCGAGAAACTCGTCAAGGACGGCGATAGCTGGGCAAAAGTCCGTCGTGCTTATGAAATAACCCTCAGTCTGCAAATGCGGGCGGTAAGCACTATGGGTAACTGGCTGGGCGGCGCCTTCATCTATCGGGATAAAAAAGGCGACAAAAACGCCCGCCTGCCGATAGAAGTCGTGCCTGCCAAGAAGCAGCGAGATGCGTTGAACTTCGTTATTGAAAACACATTCAGAGACGAAGCTTTCGGCCTGACGGAAGACCTGTTGTTACGTATGACCGTTGATAAGTGGCTGGACGATTGGGTCAGTGCACTTAATGACTCAACATGGCCTATTCATGACCGAATTATGGGTATCCAGGCAACCATTCTGGCAAATCTAATGTACCCGACAACACTTCGCAGGATATATGACAACGAGTTCCTGGTCCCCGCCGAAGAGGATGCACTGACTTTAACCGAGCTGCTGGATACGATCACAAACGAAATCTGGAGCGAGCTAAACCAGGAAAGCGGGAAAAAATATACCGCCCGCAAACCTTTTGTTTCCAGTCTCAGACGCAACCTTCAGCGAGAATACCTGGAACTGATGATCGATCTGACCAGGTCGGATTACATGGGCACGTCGGCATATAAACCGATTGCCAACTTAGTCACGGACAAGCTCCGGCAACTTAAAGGTAATATAGATAACGTTCTGGACAATAACGGTGACAATCTCGACCCGTACACAAAAGCACATCTCAAGGATGCGAGTTTGCAAATAGAAAAAGCTCTGGAAGCTCAATATATCTATAAAGTCTTATGACTCCCGGCTCAGGGCACGAGTTTCCGTATGGTCTGAACGTTTCCTGAGCTTAAAGGGAATTAGCTGAGCTGCTATAAAAATAACAAAGCCGATGTAGGCGCTTATTAGTGTACATATAAGCAGCGCTGAAAGTATTAATAAAAGCCAAATCCACATCTGCACGTTCGGGTAAGGGATGAAAAAGCTCTCACGAAATTTCTTCCATCGCCTGAGCTTGCGTATGGTGGAAATAAGTTCATAAATCCCAACACAAATCAAAAAAAGAATACCGGCATAAACAATCCAGGGCAATTTTCCCCTTCCGGATGCCACAACAGGCACAACAGCTCTGCGCGTCAAAGCAAAAAGCACCGCCACTTCGCCAAGATAAGGTGCATCGGAAAGATTGGACAACACACGTGGTCCTAATAATGTCCCATCAGGCAGCGGCCACGAACCGACGATGGCTTGTGCCGCAAGTAAATACGCATGGTCGAATCTTCCCATCGCCCTGGTAGCACCGATTCCGAATGCACAAGCCGCAGCACCATAACCGGCAACAACCGGGCCTGCATCAACTTCGACAAAAAACAATCCCCCGGTATCGACACCTTTAGGGAATTCTCTGAATCCCGCTAACCCCCTTCCCTGCTGCCAAAATTCTGCCTCATACTTCGCGTACCAATCATGCGCAGTCTGAGGCCATAATTCGGGTGCCCAGATCAACATAAAGGACAA
>CAYVXS010000563.1:0-2548 GCA_964454885.1 uncultured Pirellulales bacterium | reverse complement strand
TGTGGACCGCAGTCTCAAATCCTGCTCGGCCTTTTTCAAATCGTAACCGGCGACCGAAAGATAGTTGTTGATTTTGCCCTTATACTTGCGGAACCACTGATGTTTTTCCTGCGAGGAGCCGCCGTCCATGGCATTCTCACGAGCCTCAACAAGCAACGCCATGATTTTTGCTTTCTGCCGGTCGGTAAGGTCCGGCAGCATCGCCAGGTACTGATTGTAGGTGACATTGAGTACGCCGTACGTCATGCCGTCTTTGACTTTGTCCACCTGCTCCGGTGTAAGTTCGGCCGACAGCTTCTTAAGGTACTCCTGGTGTAACTTGTCCTGCCTGGCTTTGGCTTTATCGCGGATTTCCTTTTCAGCAGCTTCCGCGGCGGATTCATCGTCACCGTCCTTTTCCTTGACGGCTTTGATTTGGGCGTCACGACCGTCGTGGATGTCCCTGAGAGAGCGATATTGCCCGGCGATGATGTCACGCAAACGCTCGGCCTTTGACGAATCTGCGATTCCAAGTGTATCAACAATCTCTTGTGCCCGCTGGTTGATAACACGAGTATAGGCCGCTTCGGAGTCTTCGGCCGCTTTAGGCTGCTGAAAAGCCGATATCGCAGATATAATCATCAGAACTATTGCAAGGACAAGTATCTTCATTTGCCTTATCACTTTTTACTCCAAAATTTATATGCTACCCATTCTAAAAAATCGTATCGGCTGCTTAATCATCAGTCCGCATAAGTCCTGCGTGACAAAAGAGCGGCATCCTGATCCGAAAGCACCCGAATCGGTCGCAGGCTCAGGTGGAGGTTATACGGCTCGGGCGGGATTTCATAACAGGGCAGAACACCTGGCCCGCAACTGCCGTTGCCCAGGCCGCTGTGTCTGGCATCAAGTGAAAGAATCACCTCGTCACGCCGAGTCAGTTCGTACGTATGCTCCGCGGCGTCAAGGTCACCGGCGGTATAATGCAGAGCCGATGCGGCCATGGCAGGTTCGGCCACTACCAAAAGACCTGCACCGTCATTGTCCGTCAGGCTCAGCCATTCGACGTCCACCTTCGTACCGGTCTCCTGGGGGAACGGATAAGGAATATATTGCTCGTCCACCGTGCCCGACCAGATACCCATATCGGCGGATTCCTTTCGGTCGATGTAATTTTCATGCGGGCCCCGCCCGTACCAGCGAAAGCTTTCGAGACCGGCGGACAAACGCATGACCACGCCGATTCTCGGCAGCGGCGGTAAATTGCCGAACGGCTCGAACCGGTTATCAATATCGATCGACCCGTCACCGCGTATAGTCCAGACGGCGCGATGATTGAATCCGGCACCGGTCGGTGTGCTGCTAACGGCCAGAACCTCGATGCGTGCAAATCGGGTGCTGGGGTGCTTCACCGTAACATCCTTCACCTTACGCGTTAGTCGGTTCAAACCGGCCTGCTGCCAATCGTGGGCACGCCCGTTGCCGAAGGCCTTATCGTTACAGGTCACGGCGCGATATGCCTGCAGTATGGGACCGGGAATATCTTCACCCGCCCGGTACAGCATTTCTTTGTCGTTGTAAACTAAAGAAACCAGCGTACCTTCCGCCCGACCGAATACAGCGGTAAAGTTTTGTCCCTCGATACGTATCGTTTCGCTGGAGTCGGTGACTTTCAATTCCGGTAGGTCAGAAGCTTTGACAGGCGTGACATCCAGTGTCTGAACTGGATAAAGCATCTGTTGCCACGCTACCTCGTGACCGGCCTTCGCCCAGAGAGTAACTTCCGAGAGGTGGAAACTTACTCGCAGCCAATAAGACGCCCCCGGCTCATGTTCAGTGACCGGAGCCAGCGGAATTGTCACTTCCTTCTGCTCCCCCGCCGCCAAGTCAATCGGTTCCAGCGTGCCGGATTGTAGTATCCGCCCGTCGCAGGTGAGCGACCATCGTCCCTGGAGTGTGTTCAGGTTGGTAAAGCCATAACGATTGATCAGCCGCACGCGTGAGCCGGTCTTGTCTGCCATTTCTATTTGAATCGGCTGATAGATCTTTTTGACTTCCCAAATTTTGGGCGGAAGCGAACGGTCGGCAAAAACTACGCCGTTCAGGCAAAAATCATCCGTATTTGGTCTGTCCCCGAAATCTCCGCCGTATGCTATATACGTTACGCCGTCGTCGGTCTTGCGATGCAATCCCTGATCCACCCAGTCCCAGATGAAACCCCCGACCATTCTCGGATTGGAATAAATCTCCTCCCAGTATTCCTTCAAATTACCGATTGCATTACCCATAGCGTGGGCATATTCACAATACAGCACAGGCCGATTGTCACGGGTGTCCTTCGCCAACAGCAAACCCTTCGGCCAGCGGGCATCCCGCTGTGAATCGTATAATCCCTCAGCCCGTGGATACATCCGGCTGATAAAATCGACCGCATCCGGATCACGCGGATCATTGCGGTCCTCAATCGAGGCCTGTGCGCCTTCGTAATGGATTGGGCGCGTGGGATCGAAATCGCGTATCCAGGCGGACATCGCAGCGAAGTTAGGCCCGTAGCCGGCCTCGTTACCCA
>CAYVXS010000562.1:0-2554 GCA_964454885.1 uncultured Pirellulales bacterium | reverse complement strand
CGTGGGCCTGCACGCCGTTATCGATGCGCTGCTCGGAGCTTCCGGGATGGGTGACATAGGGACATTATTCCCCGATACCGATGACAAGTGGAAAAACGCCGACAGTAAAGAGCTATTATTGATTGTAAGGGACCGGCTCGAAGAAAAGAAATGGGAAGTGATTAACGTCGATTTGATAATCCACGCCGAAGAGCCGAGGCTCGGCTCGGTCAAAGGCCAGATGAAAAGAGCCGTAGCGAGTCTTTTAGGTATAGATTTTACGGCGGTGAACGTCAAGGCCAAAACGAACGAAGGATTCGGCGACGTCGGTTCCGGGCTGGCAATCGCCGCTACGGCGACAGCACTCTTGAGAAAAAAGAGAAGAAGAACCTTATGAAAAAAGGAATGTACTAAATTTAAAATCCTAAGCTCTAAACAAATTCTAAATAATTTGTTTAGAGCATTTGATATTTGAATTTGGTATTTGTTTAGGTATTCGATATTAGAATTTCGGATTTAAGAGAATATTATGGGATTGCAGCTTCATAACAGTCTTACCAGAAGGAAAGAAGAATTCAAACCTCTGGAAGAAGGCAGAGTCGGGATGTATGTCTGCGGGCCGACCGTGTATGGTCACGCACATCTGGGACACGCCAAAAGCTATGTTAGTTTCGATATTTTGGTCAGGTACCTCCGCTACCTCGGTTATAATGTCACTTACGTCCAGAATATTACCGACGTGGGACATTTGACCGACGACGCCGACGAGGGCGAGGACAAAATCGCGAAAGAGGCCCGGAAAGAAAAGAAACATCCGATGGTAATAGCCGAATTTTATACCCGCAGCTATTTCGAGGATATGGACGCCTTAAACTGTGTCCGGCCGGATATAAGTCCCCGTGCGAGCGGTCATATAACCGAGCAGATAGACCTTGTCAAAACGCTTATGGAAAAAGGCTTTGCCTACGAAGTTAACGGCTCGGTGTATTTCGACGTCTCGAAGTTCAAGGATTACGGTAAGCTTTCCGGCAGAAATATCGAGGAGATGATTGCCGGAGCGCGCGTGGAGGTTTCGCCGGACAAGAAAAATCCCGTTGATTTCGCATTGTGGAAGAAAGCCGAGCCGAATCACATCATGCAGTGGCCCAGTCCATGGTCGATGGGCTATCCCGGCTGGCACCTGGAATGCTCGGTTATGAGCATGAAATATCTCGGCAAGACCATCGATATTCACGGCGGCGGGCTGGAAAACCAGTTTCCACATCACGAGTGCGAGATTGCCCAGTCCGAGGCGGCGAATAATGCGCAGTTCGTTCGATACTGGATTCATAATAATATGGTCACCGTTGACGGCCAGAAGATGGGCAAGAGCCTGAATAATTTTATCACGCTCAAGCAGGCTTTTTCCGGTGCGCATGAAAGATTGACCAGAAGTTATAATCCCTTAGCAATAAGGCAGTTGATTTTAAACAGCCACTACAGGAGCCCTCTCGATTTTTCCGATGCGGCTCTTTTTGCCGCTCAGAGCGGCTATAACAAAATAACCGAAACGGTCAAAGCTCTGCGAAAAGCGATAAGTTCGGCGGTTGGAAGCCAGCCCGACGAGCAGGTAGCGGAACAGCTCAGTCAATTGAGACAGAAATTCGAGGCTGCGATGAACGACGATTTAAATACATCCGTCGCTCTGTCGGTTATGTTCGAGCTTGTCAGGCTGACCCAGAAACTTCTGGATGATAATAAAACAACTGCGGCAACTTTAAACCTCGTCGATGTTTTATTCAATCGGCTCGGAGGTGACGTGCTTGGTATTGTCAGGGAGCAATATCCCCCGGACGGTTCCGCCGACGATGAGCTGATGAACAAGCTTGTGAATGTTTTAATCGAGCAGCGAAACGATGCCCGCAAACAAAAAGATTATGCCAGGGCCGACGAGCTTCGTAGAAAGCTGGACGAAATAGGTATCATTCTGGAAGATAAACCCGACGGGACCACATGGAGGACCAAATGAAAATACTCGGTATCGATCCGGGTCTGCAGGTCTGTGGATACGCCTGCCTTGAGGCGGGCGGAGATATTGTCAAATTGATTGAAGCGGGAGTTTTTGCCACACCGACCGACCTGCCTATCGAGCAGAGATTGAACAGAATCGCCGCCGATACCGGTGAGGTTCTTGCCAGTTTTAAGCCTGAGCTTGTGGCGGTGGAAGAATTATATTCGCATTATTCACATCCCAAAACTGCTATCTTGATGGGGCACGCAAGAGGTGTTATACTGCAAAAATGTGCCGAGGCGGCTATCGAGGTCAGAAGCTTCAGCGCGACTCGGATAAAAAAATCGATTACCGGTAACGGCAGGGCACCAAAGGAGCAGGTTCAAAGAACGATACAGACGATTTTACTTTTGCCGGAATTGCCCGAGCCCAACGATGTGGCCGATGCGATTGCCGCAGCGCTTTGCTGTGCGAATTCGATGAAATCTCTGGAAATTGAAAAAATCAGAACATAACCGGCGGTGAAACCGGAAATATAAATTATGATTGCTCAGATTGAAGGAAAACTTATAAAACTCGACGCCG
>CAYVXS010000561.1:0-2566 GCA_964454885.1 uncultured Pirellulales bacterium | reverse complement strand
GTCGAGGCGGTGAAAAACTACCGGGACCTCACGCCGGAAAAAATCCTTGAAATAAAACAGCTATACAATCATCAAATCGGCGGAAACGACGAATACTGGCTCAGTAAAATGGACTGCAAATTCTGCTTTTTAGTCTGGCTCAAAGACGTAAAATCCATTGAACCGGTAAGAATCCACAAAAAAGACTGGCGGGCCTGGGTGGTTCTGTCTGAAAAAGAAAATTTCGGACTATTCAAATTACAAATCTAAAAAAGCAATCAGCCGCGGGACATCCATAAAAAACCGGCCAAAGGCAATAAATTAATTCCTTTCTTCGTCTATACTTATGTATATTCGAACGACTGGAATATCAAAATGAGCAGAGAAATCAAACAACTTTTTTCCGAAAATCTTCTCCCTAAGTGTAACCTCCGCTTTTCGGCTTCCACTATCCTGTTGAAAAGGCTCGGTTGTAGAGCTGATTAATCCGAAAAATCGATGCTAATTGAAAGGAGCTGAAAATGGAAAAGAAACAATACAAAGCAGCGTTAATTGCAATCGGATTCGTAGTTTTATTTCTGACGGGTGATGTAATGGCGGCATGGGCCGGTCGAGGTGCAGGACGACAAATTCCTGACGAATATGGACAAAGACAACGGCTTCGACAGGGCTTAGGTCGCGGTCGTGGAATTGGTTCCGACCGGGATATTTGGGAAGGTCCCGTCCGCAGACAAGGCGTCCGACAGAGATTAGGTCGCGGTCGTGGATTTGGGCCCGGTCAGGAAGCACAGGAAGGTATCAGAACAAGACGCGGTATGCGACAGGGATTAGGTCGTGATCGTGAACTTTGTATCAACCTGAATATATGGGAAGGTCCGGCCCGCAGACAAGGTTTGGGTCAAGGTCGTGGACTCGGTCTCGGTCGTGATATTTGGCAGGGTCCTATCCACAGACGAGCCATCCGACAGGGCTTAGGTCAAGGTCGTGGATTCGGCCCTAACCAGGAAGCACAGGAAGCTCTCGAAACAAGACGTGGTATGCGACAGGGATTAGGACGTGGTCGTGGATTCGGCCCCGGTCAGGAAGCACAGGAAACTCCCGGAGCAGGACGCGGTTTGCGACAGGGATTAGGACGCGGTCGCGGTTCTGATACAGAAACTGTGCCGGTCCCCGGCCCGGGACGCGGTTTACGCCGAGGCATGGGACGCGGCCGCCAATATCAACCGGAGGTTGACCCGAATATAGATAATTGAGACAATTGCAAACAAACAAAGTGCCCCCCACCGTCGTGACGTTCGACGGTGGGGATTGTTTGGTATAGTAAAAAAATAAAAATAATAAGAATAAAAAATGATCGCGTTTTCGACAAATAAAAGTTATACAATAAATCCTGCATTGGATTTGATGCTCTATGCAGTAAAACTTCTGTCTGAAAAATTTAAACCGACCATAGAGCATACCGACCAGCAGGCATACGGTATGGAACAATCTCTTGATATTGAAGATGTGCGGGCAAGCCGCCGGGGTGAGCCGGATGCATATAAAAGACTAATAGAGCGACACCAGCAGCAAATCGGCAGAATCAAGTGGCGATTCAGCAGAGATCCCCTGATCCACGAAGAGCTTGTGGAAGATGTCTTCGTGGAGGCATATATGAGTATTGGAACATACAGGGAAAAAGCCCCGTTCGAGAACTGGCTTGCAAGAATTGCCACACGCGTCGGCTATCGCTACTGGAAACAACAGGCCCGACAAAAAAAATTCGAAAGATTCAGCCTCGAAGACTGGGACCGGCTCGCCGGCGAAGAAACGGAAGAAATTGACTCGACCAAAGCCGCCGCCCTGCTCCACAACCTTCTGGCGCAATTACCTCCGCGTGACAGGCTTGTTTTGACTCTGCGATATCTCGACGGATGTGATGTGGCCCAGGCCGCTCACCGGACCGGCTGGACCAAAGGGATGGTAAAAGTCCAGACAAACAGGGCCAAAAAGAAACTTCAAAAACTCCTCTCGCAAATAGAAGAAAGGAGAACGTTATGAAAAATAAAGATCTTTTTAATGCTCTTGTCACCAGCGCCGCCAAAGAACAACCACCTCAGATCGATGTCACCGAGAAAGTCATCGCAACTCTCACGGCTCGGGATAAACAACTGGAACGAATATGGGAAAGACCCCTTATGTTGATTGCCGCACTTTCCTCGGCGGCCGCCGTTCCCTTCGCGGCACTGGCGGTCTTCTTACACAATATCTGGACAGGTCCGCTTTACGAAATATCAAAGGCCATTTCTTGGGTAATGTAATTATGAATACTGAACAAAACAATAATATAAACCTCGAACATATCAGGAAAATTTATTACTGGCGCACTGCGTTCTTCGGCCTCGTTATTCTCATCGCCGGGATTGTCATCGGCGGTGCCTCGATATCTATTTATATGACACACAGGACAACAAAATCTGCAGGAGGACCGGAATTTAGCAGTCTGCAGGTCATCCCCCCGCTGCGTCGCAACCTCAACCTTTCGCAGGAACAGTCGGAAAAAATCAAATCACTAAACCAAGAGGTTATTACCGAGACAAAGTTGCGA
>CAYVXS010000560.1:0-2574 GCA_964454885.1 uncultured Pirellulales bacterium | reverse complement strand
GTTTGTGTAATATTTTTTCAACTAATTCACGAGAAACCTCAACTGCATATTACCCGTCCTTAGAATACACCCGGCCAATGTCACTTACTAATACGAATCTCGGCCACTTGTTCACCGCCTTCTTATCGTGCTGCAGTAATTCAATCAAATCTTTTTCGGCCAGATTCGGCGGCAATTTTACCGGAACTTCCAGTTTTTCAAGAATTCTCCGGATTTTATCGAGCCTGTCCGGTTTGGATAGTCCCATTTCAATTTCAATCAGACCGGCCGCTATAATACCGATTGCGACCGCTTCGCCGTGCAGAAGCTCGTAACCGCTGGCCGCCTCGACCGCATGGCCGATAGTATGCCCGTAATTCAACATCCTTCTTTTGTTCCGCTCATACGGATCGACTTCGACGACACCGCCCTTAATTTGGCAGTTTTTATAAGCCATCGTTTCCAGGACATCAGGCTTGCGCTGCAGTACAAATTCAAGATTTTTTTCGAGAAAATCAAAATATTCCGTATCGGCGATAATCGCATGTTTTACCGATTCGACAAGTCCGGCCCTGTATTGCCTTTCGTCTAAGGTGGCCAAAGTTGCCACGTCGATGTAAACACCCGCCGGATGCCGGAACGCACCGAACGCGTTTTTACTTACGCTGGAATCGACGCCCGTTTTTCCCCCGATGGCGGAATCCGCCTGGGCGACTGTCGTTGTCGGTATTTGGAGGACAGGTACGCCTCTTTTAAAAATCCCCGCTGCAAAACCGGCAATATCCCCGACCGTGCCGCCGCCCAATGCCACAACGAGCGTATCCCTGCCTAAACAGGCCTTTTCCATCTCTTCGATAATCGAGATTACCGTATCGATATTTTTCGAAGTTTCCCCGGCCGGTGTGATAACAAAACTCGGAATATTCCTCTGGCCTACGAGCTTTTCCAGATGGCCTGCAGAGACAAGATTATTGTCGGTAACGATGAACTTGTTCAGCTTCTCGAAATCTGTCTCTATCCGGGGCCATAACGAATCGAGGATTTCCGTACCGATTTTGATTCGATAGCTTGTCTCAGGCGTAGCCGGAATTTTAACTTCATGTTCTAACATACATATCCCAAATACTTTTCAAAATCGAAAGCTATGAAATATAACCGATTTACGATTAAAATGCAAAGCTTTGTTTGACGTCAACTCCCCGGCACTCGCCATGGCGGAGCGTGTCGAAGCAGAACAGCTCTGGAAGTTTATAAAAAATTGCTTTTCATTCTGTTTTCTGACTTCTGGATTCTGTCTTCGGTCGTTAAAAATTGGCTTTGTTTTTCGCCCGCAAATCGTCCGAAATCGCTATTTTTATCATAATCTTTTTATTCCAAAGAACTTATGTTATTTTGCCCAATTTAACATTGGCTTTGTTTTCAATTTTTTATCCTTCTGTCTTTGCCATAAGGCATCCTGTAGACTGACTCCTGTGTTCTATGTTCTGCCGCAAGGATTGGCTCCCCTTGGGGGTAAATTGTTTATCATTTTTCATTTTGATTTTTGATATGTTATCCCCTACTCCACAAACCCTATCCCCTATTTATTGTATCCAAAAACCGCCTTAATACAACCAAAATCCCCATTTTTCGGTTGAAAATGTCCATGACTCGGAACTGTCCGAGTGGCAGCCACTGAATGAGTTTGGCCCAAAAGGGCGAAATAAAAGAAGTGGATTGGAAAAAATTGATAAATAATCAAAGAAGCAATCTTGCATTCCCATGAAAAAACAGCCATCCACTTCGCCGGCCTCCCATTTTGCTATTTGTTTACAAAATGGGATCCCTCTCACTATGTTCACTCAGTGGCTGCCACCCAACACTACACAAGAACCGACGAAAAAAAGGCGATTAATAAGCAGGAAAATATTTAGCTGCATTAATAATCCCTTACAATTACACCATCTTTTCCCACCATATATTGATCTGAGTCTTTAACCTTTATGTTATAGACCTTGCCGATATAAGGCGTTGGTCTTTTGGTGATACTCAATATCCCAATCGAGCCTTTGGATGTTTTTAATTTCATGCCGGTTTTTAGTTTGTGCAGAGAAAGCCACCGTCCCGAACCGGTCATAAAGTAATGATTTTCAGCGACGGTAATGTAATTGCCGCTCTCAAGGAAAATGTCATAACAGGAAAATATCCCGATATGTTCCTGGATCTGTTCGATTTCATTAAGGCCATCTATGCAGTTGATAAACTGCGATGCGGCAACTTTTGAAATTGGAACAAGCTTGCCTTCGACCCAGACTCCGGTCTGGCCTGTAAAACATGCTCTGCCTTTAGGCATAGTTGAATACTTGTCACCGAGTACTATCTTGATCTCTGTTGCTCCGGCCTCGGTGTCAACTGAACCAGACATATTACCCCATTTATCAGGTTTGCGAAGAGATGCTGTGATATGAACGGGTCCTTTGAAGATACCGTCGGCTTTAAACCTGCCGTTTGCATCGGTTCGTGAGTTTATACCGGCTTGATTATCGCCGGTACAGTAAATCCAGATATTAGCTACAGGTTTACCTTTTACATCTACCACAATACCTGAAACCGAGA
>CAYVXS010000559.1:0-2594 GCA_964454885.1 uncultured Pirellulales bacterium | reverse complement strand
AGAAGACTCTAAAAAAACTATAATATAAACAGTTAGTAATATAACATTAAGAATTGAATGATTCTTTCGTTGGTTTTTCATAATACCTGCTCCTTAGATTCAACGATAATATGTCAACCACAAGATAATGAAAAATAATGTTGCCGATTAGTATTATAACCTTGGCCATTTAATACGGCAATGGATTTAGAAATAACCGTTTGCCATGAAAATGGACATTTGAAACGTTTACAACATCTGTAATTTTATAGGTTATTGTTATAGAAACAGGTACGTATAAAAAATACCTATATTCGTCAACCATCTACATAATAATTTCAAGAGTTTATAAGGGTGGAAGAAAATCTTCCCTAACCAAAAGGTCTCATACCAAGTTACTTTCACATATCTCAGGCAGGTATCGAACAGAACTTTATATTGCTTATTGCAATTAACAGGGAAATATCAATCTAATTTTCCTGCTATCAACTTAACCGTAAAATCCATGACATGTAGTTGAAACCCGCCGAAATTTTTTGCTTGTAATAGAAAGAGAACTATGTAAATTAAGCAATTAAATATTTTATCGGTATGAGGATCTGCTTAAAGAGGCAAATTGCCATTACAACATCAATGATAATTACCGACAATCCCCTGATGTCTCAGGTTACGGTGTTCAATTATATGAAGCAGATGTAACATTCTTAATGGAGGTGCATTATGAGCAAGGTTCGTTTCATCATCGTTGTTTCGTTTATTATTCTTTCAATGTCACCGGCAGGTATTGTGCAAAGTACTTTTGCCCAGGCCGGCAGACGCGGCGGCTCGGCTCCGGCCGTGATTTCGGCGGAAATCCTGCCCGATCGACAAGTTACTTTCCGTATTTCCGCACCCCAGGCGAACACCGTAAGATTTACAAGCTCCGACATCTTTAACCTCGGCCCGAAAGCACAAATGACAAAGAACAACAGCGGCGTCTGGGAAACGACCGTCGGTCCGCTCGTACCGGGTGCCTATCGCTACAACTTCAACGTGGACGGTGTATCGACGACCGATCCGGCCAGTCCACTGATCAGCGAGTCGAATACACATGTACAGAGCCTGATATATGTCCCCGGTTCGGAGCTAATGGACACCAGGAACGTGCCACGCGGCGCGGTTGCTGAAATCACCTATTACTCGACGGCCCTTGGCAGGTTCCGCCGCATGCATGTCTATACCCCGCCGGGATACGAAGCGAATCAGGAAAAGTACCCGATTTTCTACCTCCTGCACGGCGCCATGGACAACGACGACGCATGGACATCGGTCGGCCGCGCCGGTTTCATACTGGACAATATGCTCGCCGCGGGTAAAGTCAAGCCGATGGTCGTGGCCATGCCTGCCGGGCACACTACCGCCAGCATCTCCTTCGGGTTTGGTCGCGGCGGAGCCGGAGGCAGAGACGAATTCTTCGAGGACTTCGTCAATGATGTGATGCCGTATATTGAAAAGAACTATCGCATATTGACCGACCGGCCGCACAGGGCCATCGCCGGACTTTCCATGGGCGGAGCGCAAACTCTGAATGTTGCCTTTGCACACCTTGACAAATTCGCCTACATCGGCGTTTTCAGCTCAGGGATATTTGGAAGAGATGGAGTGGATACATGGGAGCAAAGCCATCTGGCGGCCCTCAACGACGCCAACCTCAAGAAAGGCTTAAAGCTGATATGGTTCAGCACCGGAGTCGAAGACGGCCTGATTTCGAGCTCCCGCTCCACTGTGGAGATGCTCAAGAAGCACGGGTTCGAGCCGGTGTTTAAGGAGAGCCCGGGCGCCCATACATGGATCAACTGGCGGAATTACCTGATCGAATTCGCACCACAGTTGTTCCAATAAGGCCATAGATATAAACGAATCTGATTCGTTACTGTCATTGCGTTCTCAATCGCCCCTCTTACCAGAATTGGAGGTTAATATGAAACGTAGAGATTTTCTTAAGCAAAGCACGGTTGCCGTTGGTCTGGTGAGCTCTACGGAGTTGCTCTCGCCACTCAAGGCGAGTGAATCACAGACCTCAGGACAGAATCCGATATCAACAGGTGCGGCACGGCAGGAAATTCGTTCCGCTGAGTATCTTCGCCGTGTACAGAAAGATAAATTCCTACCCAAGCCACCGAAGCTTGCGGAACCGCCGAGCGATGTGAAGGTCTCGCCGATGCCGCTGGCTGAACGAATAAAGAGGAAGATTGTGCCGCAGCGGGGTTTTTGCTCTTTGACACCTGGCGGTGAGGCTCTCAACTCAGGTAATGGAACCGTAAATATTGAGGTGGCGGGCAATCCATTCACCGAACGGATTCCTTTCAGCCATGAAAGTCTGTTCACACCTCGTAAGAAATCCCTGGAAGCACCCAAAATTGCAAATGTTTTTCCACAGGTACGACAAATGATGCTTGATGGAAAATACGAAGAAGCTGTCATGTTGGCTTACAACGAATGGCAAAAAAACCCGGTCACCCGTGGGTTTGGTGGATTTGGCAGAGGGAGGTTCTCCATGCTTCTGGAGTTTCCCAAAAGTGCATCGGTTAAAGATTATCTCCGAACAGTTGATTTCGAAAGTACTGAGGTGAAGG
>CAYVXS010000558.1:0-2618 GCA_964454885.1 uncultured Pirellulales bacterium | reverse complement strand
GCATTCGACAAAGGCCAGAAGCTTAGCGAGCATACGGCTCCCTATGATGCGGTTGTCCAGATTCTGGATGGGAACGCTCGATTGACAATAGGCGGTCAGAAAAAGGAAGTTTCATCGGGCCAGATTATTATCATGCCGGGAAATGTGCCGCACTCGGTCGCCGCGGATGAAAAGTTCAAGATGCTGCTGATTATGATTCGTGCGTAAAAGTGAAATAAAACCGGAGAATAAAATGCTCAGATGCCCCGGACAGGATCAAAGATTTTGGAAGCCCGAAGATATATTCGAGGTCGAATGCCCTAATTGTGGCAAAACGGTTGAGTTCTTTAAGGATGAGCCGAAGCTCAAGTGTCGCAATTGCGGCAACATGGTTGCTAATCCGAAGATCGACCTCGGTTGCGCTGAGTGGTGTCAATATGGCGAGCAATGTGTCGGAACGGATCGGGAAAATTCAGGTTCCGTATGCGATAAGTTAGTAAACGAGATGAAAAATATTTTCGGCGAAGATACAAAACGGATTAATCATGCCCTCTCTGTATTGAATTTCGCCGAAAAGATACAGGCAACCGAAGGCGGTGACGCTCTCGTCGTTAAAGCTTCTGCCATTTTGCACGATATCGGTATCCACGAGGCTGAAAGAAAATATAATTCCTCCACAGGTAAATATCAGGAGATTGAAGGTCCGCCGATTGCGGAGAAGATTTTGAAAAGCTGTGATATTCCAGCCGGGGCAATCGAGCATATTTGCAAAATTATCGCGAATCATCACACCGCTAAAAATATAGATACGACTGAGTTCAGGATTATCTGGGACGCGGACAATCTCGTCAACCTTCAGGAAGAATTAAAAGATGCGAGAAGAGAGAAAATAGAGAAGATTATTAAAAAAGTATTCAAGACAAGTACCGGCCACAGGATGGCTTCGGAACTTTTGATAAAAAATTGAAACCTTAGTATAAATTTAAAGAAAGGGGAAATTATGTTTTGTTACCAATGCGAACAAACAGCGGGTGGAACGGGTTGTACCAAAGTAGGTGTTTGCGGCAAGGACCCGGATATTCAGAGCCTGCAGGACACACTAATATTCGGCCTAAAAGGAATCGCAGCTTACGCGTATCATGCGAGGGAGCTTGGTCAAACAGACGAGCAGGTCGATGCCTTTATGCACGAGGCGATGTTCGCTACCTTGACGAATGTTGATTTCGACCTGAATCGCCATCTTGAGCTGGTTCTCAAAGCGGGTGAAATGAATCTTCGCGTAATGGAAATGCTCAATAATGCAAATACCTCGAGATTCGGCAATCCGACACCGGCAACCGTCCCCAGCGGGACAAAGGCCGGCCCAGGTATTGTTGTCACCGGCCACGACCTGCTCGACCTTTACGAGTTGTTGAAACAGACCGAGGGCAAGGGAATCAATATTTACACCCACGGTGAAATGCTGCCCGCCCATGGTTACCCGGAATTGAGAAAGTTCAAGCATCTTGTCGGAAACTACGGCACAGCCTGGCAAAACCAGAGGAAGGAATTCGATGAGTTCAGCGGTGCGATCTTGGTAACAACAAACTGTATCATGATTCCGAAAGAATCCTATAAGGATAGAATCTTCACATGCGGTATAGCCGGGGCCGCAGGAGTCAAACATATTAAAAATCGTGATTTCAGCGAAGTGATTGAAAAAGCCCTGTCACAGCCTCCGCTGAAAGACAATCCCAAAGGGACATTAAGCACGGGATTCCATTATACGGCGGTGCTTTCTTTGGCGGATAAAATTATTGAGGCGGTCAAGGCCGGGAAGATTCGCCACTTCTTCTTCATCGGCGGCTGCGACGGCGCAAAGCCGGGACGAAATTACTTTACCGAATTCGCGGAAAAAGTCCCGGACGATTGCGTTATACTAACGGCTGCGTGCGGCAAGTACAGATTGAACGACCGCGACTACGGCGATATCGACGGAATTCCCCGCTTACTCGATACGGGACAATGTAACGACTGTTACTCGGCCGTTAAAATCGCGCTTGCTCTCGCCGAGGCGTTCAATTGCGGCGTAAATGATCTGCCGCTCTCGCTTATCGTCTCGTGGTACGAGCAGAAGGCGGTCGCGATTTTGCTGACCTTGTTGCATCTCGGGATAAAGAATATAAGGCTTGGCCCGTCTCTACCGGCCTTTGTCAGTCCGAACGTGCTGAAAGTATTAGTGGATAAGTACAGCATAAAACCGATTGGAAACGTCGATGAAGATATGGCTGAAATATTAAAAGCCTGATTTAGATATCATCGCCTGTTTTTAGGTTTGTTTTGCTCGGATGGTTGGAGCGAAAATCCTGTGCGGTCGCATTGGGATAAAACTCCCGCCATTCGAGCATACTATTTTATCTCTTTATTTTCACCGGTTTATAGCGAATATACCGCACTATTAACCATCTGTCCGGCAAAAATCACGGGAATTCTCTTGCAAAAGCAGGCGGTTCTGTGGTAATATAACTGTATAAAGGTGGATTATATTTTTTTATAATATCATAACTTTTGCCGTCATTATTTTTATCTATTTCGCATTTATCCCAATCCCGCCGGTAAAAACAAGTAGGACGATGGAAGATGGACGAGGGACGATAGAC
>CAYVXS010000557.1:0-2625 GCA_964454885.1 uncultured Pirellulales bacterium | reverse complement strand
GAATCCGCTAAAATAAAATTAATGGCTGATCGCTCGAAAATTATTGCGAATGGGCAGGATTTATCATTTGTTACTGTTGAAATAACCGATAAGGACGGCAATATTCAGCCCAATGCAGAGAACCGGCTCCTGTTTAATGTTGAAGGTCATGGAGTTATTGCCGGTATAGATAATGCCAATTTAAAAGACCTTGATCCGTATGTAGGAAACACACGCAAAACCTGGCATGGACGCGCATTGGTTGTGATCAAAAGTACGCAAACCGCCGGGGACATCATACTTACGGTAAAGTCGCCCGGATTACCTGATGCTAACGTAGTCATTAAAGCTCTCGGGCTACCGGCAAAACAAGGGTGGACATACAAGTCTTGGAGAGATACAATGCCCTCAGATTCGTAAGTTATATTAATTAGAAGGGCTGTACAATGCATATCATAAAGACTGTCTTCCCAATCCTGCTTATTGCAAGTGCTTATGTTTATGCCCAGGGCGATATTCCGACCGACTGGATCGATCCCGATACGGGGCATCGTGTAATACGCCTTTCTCGCGTGGACGGCAGCCAGAGCTCCTATTTCCACCAGAATGAGTTCACCCCCGACGGCAGGAAGCTAATCTTTACCTCGCCGAGCGGGCTTTATACCGTGGACCTTCAAACACGTCAAATCGAACAGATTCGAGAGGGAAGAACCGGCTTGATCTGTGTCGGACGCAAGACGGGCAGGGCCTTTTACCTGTCCAGAGGCGACCAGGGCATGGCGGTTTGGGCCGTGGACCCGGCAACCAAAGAAGATGTTAAAGTCGTCGATGTCCCCCGCGGCCTGTCGATTGCCAATATAAATTGTGATGAGACGCTTGCAGGCGGTACGCTCGATCTGAATCCGCAACAGAGATTCGGTGGGGCACGCCGGCAGGGCAACCAGCGCCCGGGTTTCGGCACTCCGAACACGGATCGTGACATGCAGCTTATCACTATCGATTTGAAAACCAGCGAAGTCAATAAGTTCAACGAGAGCCGGGCCTGGCTGAACCATGTGCAGTTTTCTCCGACCGACCCGCATCAAATGCTGTTCTGTCACGAGGGGACATGGCAGCTCATGGACCGGACCTGGATTATCCGCACGGACGGTACCGGGCTTACCAACGTCCAGCCTCGTTTTATGAATTTTCAAATTAACGGCCACGAATTTTTCAGCCCGGACGGCAAGAGTATCATTTACGACCTGCAGACGCCTCGAAGCCATGTTTTTTGGGTTGGATGTTATGAAATCGAGACCCAAAAGCGGACGTGGTACAACCTGCAGAAAAACGAGTGGTCCGTGCACTTCAATATATCACCCGATCAGAGACTCTATTGCGGCGATGGCGGGGGGCCCAAAAGCGTAGCCGCGCCGGATAACGGCCAGTGGATATATCTGTTTCGGCCGCATGTGATTCCGCCGGTAGTCGGCGGCGCCAGTGACCCGAATACCCTGATACGCAGCGGCTACTTCGAGGTTGAAAAGCTCGTCAACTTAGCCAAGCATAACTACTCGCTGGAGCCGAACTGCCAGTTCACGCCCGATGGCAAGTGGATTGTTTTCCGCTCCAACTTATTCGGACCGACTCACGTCTATGAGGTCGAGGTTGCCAAAGCCTCCGACGCAGAGAAGGCGGAGGTCACAAGCAAAGCAACGGCTGCAGACAAAGCAGCAATGCAAAAAAATTAACAGGAAAGAAATTTATACTGGCACATTCTTCTCGTTTTTCCCTTGCTCAATAAACAGACGCATCTATAATTAAATATTGAGGTTTTTGTTAGCTCTAAAGCGGCAACGTCATATTTTTTGTGTTCTAATGTTTTATAAAGGAAAGTTTGGAATGTTATCCGGAAACCATGTCAATATTGTTATCCCACTTGTCGGTAAATACCAGAGGTGGAGGACTCGCTGTCATGAAAGTCACTGTTTGCGAGCTAAACGATAAGCCAGACAATTTTGCACGTGAATGGGAACAGTTGGTCACGCATGTAAAAACCCAATCCAGCCAATTGGTATTGCTTCCCGAAGCGCCTTTTTGTTCCTGGTTCGCTTTGACACCTGTTTTTGAACCGAATGTTTGGCAGTCAGCAATAACCGCCCACGATTTGTGGCAAGAACGTCTCTCCGAACTCGCACCTGCGATAGTTCTTGGTACCCGTCCTGTGAGCAGGGGAAATCAACGACTAAACGAAGGATTTGTCTGGGAAGAAGAAAGTGGATATCGCGTGGCACACCACAAATATTACCTGCCGAACGAACAAGATTCTTGGGAAGCTTCATGGTTTAGTCAGGGTGAAGGCAATTTTACCCCGCTACAGTGTGGGGCAGGGCGGATTGGATTTCAGATTTGCACTGAACTTTGGTCTATGGAATGTTCACGGCTTTATGGCAAAGAAGGAGTTCACATCATCGTTACGCCTCGCGCGACGGTGAAAGCAACGTTAGATAAATGGCTGGTAGGCGGACGAGCAGCGGCTATAGTCTCCGGCGCATTTTCTTTGTCTTCAAACCGTGTTAGTTCCGAAGGGCATTCAGTTAATTTTGGAGGGCCGGGCTGGATTGTGGGGCCGGATGGAGAAGTGCTGGGCCTTACTTCACGAGAGCA
>CAYVXS010000556.1:0-2636 GCA_964454885.1 uncultured Pirellulales bacterium | reverse complement strand
TGTTATTGATGCCGAAAAATGCAACAGCTGCGAAGAATGCACAAAAGCCTGTCCCCAAGGCGCCCTAGCGATGGAAGCCATGTTCATTGACCTAGAAGACAAAATGGTCGCAGCAGTAACAGAAGAGCACAGAAAAAAAATCCGATACACCTGCTCACCATGCAAACCCGAAAACGGCACCGTTCCATGTGTCCAAGCATGCACTCAGGACGCAATGAAGTGTATCTGGAAACCAAAATAGATAGAAATTGAGTTTGTCCGATTTCAAACAAACGGCATGAAGTTTCTTCTTTTGCCTATCCAGTATCCTATAGATGCTCCAACAACTGGAGCTACAACATACATTACGAGTATAGTTCCTAAAGGTCCAAGATAATTTACTGTACTCACACCTGTAATCAACGATATTAAAGCCAACGAAAACAAGGCAACACCAACAGACAGAAGAGCAGGACCAACTATGAACGCTAGCTTATTGCTTAACTTGACACTTTTTGACTGAGGATATCTTGCCTGAATAGACTTAATCGCGTAGACCAAAGGAAAAGCCAACAAAAGTACTAGAATACCACCAAAAAGTGGGAGCAATTCAACGTAACCCACAAAAAACAAAACAACTTGAACTATTACAAGAAATATGGCAGATACAATAAGCAGCGGCAAGTATTTCCATGCCAAAAACGAATACTTTGCACCTTTGGTTTCAGCTAGATTTAGCTTGTTCTGAGGCATTTTTGGTTCTTCGGGAAACCAGCCTCGAACAAATTTTTCTAACAAATTTTTTATGTTCATAATTAAACCTCTGGGATTAACTTACTGAATATTGTTTGAGCCAATTTAGCAGGGTGAATGTCCGTTGTGTTTTCTAGTTCCATTCCTTGCTCTTTCGCGATGTCAAGTAGGTATTCTCTGGTCTGTTTGAGGAAAGATTCATCTGTTATTTCTTCGGGGTTGTCGTGCCAAAACCAGATTTTTATTCCGTGACTTGTGGTGTATGTGATTATGGCTTTACGTTTGAGCGGTAGATGATAGCCTATTAGTATGGCTTTTTTTGGGTACAGTTTTGTATTCTGAAGGTGATTTGCTGTAGCCACATCAAGTAGAGTTGCCGAAAGTTTTGCTTCTGCGGTTAACCTTGTTTGGTTGATGTATTGCCTAGTTGTTTTGAGTTTTTTTGCTATCGCAGATACTGAAAAGCCCTCTCTTAGCAGTGACCAAACCATTTTTTGCCTCAAACTTAATGGTGAAGCCAATGAAAAGTTCGGACACATAACACTTCACGTAAATACTTACATGTTTACAAATATTTAAGTTTGTGGGTATATCTGTCAACACAAAAAGGTCAATCATCATTAGTTGGCATGCATACGACCACTACAACGTAAACATTACTAAAAAGAATGAAACCACAAAAAAGAGGGAGATTGAGTTTTTGCAGGAGTTCAAAGTAAATTATCGTGTTCAGAGTTCAATTTACTATGTGCAAAGTCCAGCGAGATAACATGCCG
Source organism: uncultured Pirellulales bacterium (assembly GCA_964454885.1). Taxonomy (GTDB): domain Bacteria; phylum Planctomycetota; class Phycisphaerae; order Sedimentisphaerales; family Anaerobacaceae; genus JAFGPS01. The sequence continues at coordinate 1,128 of CAYVXS010000556.1, read as the reverse complement.
CATCACAGGCCAATCCGAGCGTAAGATAATAGTATGTGAGTGTAGCACAGTAAGCGCATAAAACTGGAAAAGCCCAGCACACTGCCCAACAGCCAAACACCACAAGCGGACATGCAACCAAACATAAACTGCATTCCAATTCTCCATCCATTAATGCGGCAGAGTTGTTGAGTATTTCTTTGTTGTATTCTCGTAGTTGTCTTTTTACAATCTTAGAGAAAGTTTTAGTTTCTTTGGACATCTTTTGATAGTATTGACCAAGTTGTACAAGTGACTGTTCATCATTTTCTTCTCCATCCCTTGTGTATTCGTGTCCCATTTTCTTAGCTACCTTAGCCAGTGACGAATACAATTGTGATAAAGTAACTGGAGAATTGAATTCAACTAACTCTAAAGATGGAATTTTAGTGTCTCCAACTGGCAAATAATTTACCACCGTGAACGAACTATTGTATGTTTCCGAGTCAAGAGGCAATAGGGTCGTAGCAATTGTCAGGTTATATTCTGCATGTTCAACCAAGTAAGTAAGCACATAGAATTGCTCCGTGGTGTTTTCAGTAACAAATTCTATTGAAGAAAAATCAGCGGTTTTTGTAGCAGTATTTGACGTGTCTTCATAACTCCACAACAGATTTGTGGTAACGGTAGCCTCAAATGTAGTTCCATTGATTACGTAAGTTATCAAAGTCACGGTGTAATCATCCCCCTCTTCCAGAACTGTGCTCTGAACATCCGTAAGTTCACTGGAACACCCCGAATTTTCACCACAAGAGGTGCATGCAGTCAATAGTAATGGTTCAACATCTAAATGAACTCCCTGATTACCTGTTATGTCTACGGTAACATTGTGGTATGTGGTGTACACCGGATAACCAGCTTCTATCCATGCAGCAATACCGCCGAGCATGTTATAGACTTTTGTAAAGCCATTGTCAGCAAGGATTCCTGCAGCGAGTTCACTTCTTCCGCCTAGTCCACAATACACAATAATTTCAGTATTCGCGCAATCTGAAATCTCGTCAAGTCTCGTTTCAAGCTCATGAAGCGGAATCAAATATGCGCCATACAAGTGGTTAATGTCATATTCACTCTGATTTCGAACATCCAAAATAGCAAGTTCAGGAAAAG
>CAYVXS010000555.1:0-2642 GCA_964454885.1 uncultured Pirellulales bacterium | reverse complement strand
CCCAATGTCGAAGCAACACCCGTTCCGAAGGAATATCTCGATAAAAGTATGGCGGTTTTCGATACCGTCTATAATCCCACGGAAACTCTGCTGTTGAAAGACGCCAAAAAGAAAAGGTCAAAAAGAATCGACGGCGTCACGATGTTCGTCAACCAGGCAATGGCACAATTCAAGCTCTTCACCGGCACCAACGGCAATCCCGAACTTATGCGAGAAACTATTTGTAATTGTCTTTAAAAGTGCTTATATAAAAAACAAGTTAATTTAAGCATGGCAGTTTAACGAGATAATCGATAATTCTTTGGAAAGGGGCTTATTATGACTCGGTTTAACAGAAATTTGTTTGTTTTTATTATATTGTCTTTGTCGGTATGTATTTTATGTTCAAATGCATGCAATGCACAATATTCATCGGCCCAAAAGCTGACGATGGTCCTGCCTGACGATGTGCTGGGTTTTATGACTACAAGCGGAGGCGATGAATTAAAACCTGCTTTCGAGAAAACCATCCTGAACCAGATATGGAAAGATCCCGGAGTCCAGACTTTTTATCAGGCCGTACATAAGGAGCTTATGTCGAAATTGCTGCAGGACATTGACGATCCTAATGCGAACAAGGACGTTAATACTTTATTGAATTTTGCCGGATTAGTTACAGACCGCCCGTTTATTTTCGGCATAGCACAAAAACGGGCGCAGGATGGACCACCCCTCTACGGTTTTGCCATTCTGGACGCGGGACAGCGAAAGGCGGAAATTGCCGCAGCATTAACCAAGCTGGAAGCTATGGCGGGTGAAGGTGACATCGCCGATGTTAAAATCGGTTCGGCTACATTACACGGTCCGAAAGATGACAACGGCGTTCCCGGCTATTGGGGCTGGATTGGAAATTACCTTGTTTTTGCAATAAACGACGGCGAAGGTCTGGCCGTTAAGTATCTACAAGGTGCACCAATGAGCCGGCCGATACCGGATTATCTTCAGAAAGTCCCGGGCAATAACGATGCCCTTGCAGTCTATATTAATCCCGAAAAGGCGTTACAGCTCATCGGCGCCATCGCAAAGGCTGAAGGCGGCGAGGCAGATTTCGCAATTGTGAAAGCCGCAATCAATGAGCTTGGCGTAGATAAAATTAAAACCCTGACATTACGAGTCGGCTTCGAAGGTCCGAATCTAATCGTTAACGAACTTATCGAGATTCCTCAGCCGCGAACGGGAATATTTACAAACATTAAAACAATCGATATGAAAACATTCGATATGGTCGATGCCCGCGCCATGAGCGCAGTGGCATTCAACTGTGACCTGGCAGGCATTTATGATACGGCCATGAAGGCCGTTAAAGTCGCAGCCGGTGAAGATTTCAACGACGTTCAGCAGGGGATCGCCGAAATGGAGGGGCAGCTAAAATTCAAGATTCGTGGCGGTTTGCTTGAAAGCCTCAATGGAAAGATGCTCTTTTATGCTCTTCCCGGCGGGATTATGGAGCAATCACCACAGGGCGGTTTTGTTATTGTCGCCGGATTGAAAGATGCAAAGCTGTGGGAGCAAACAATCACAGCTATAGGGAAATTAGCCGTCGAAAACAGTAACGGTATGGTACAGATCAGCTCTCAGATGCAGGACGACAAGACCATACATACCTGGGTGGTAATGCCCCTTGCGATGGCACAGGTTATGCCATGCTGGGCGGTATCGGGTGACAACGTTGTTATCGCTTCTAATCCTGTGATGTGCAACCTTGCAATTGAGCAGGTGAGCTCCGGCAAAAACTCGATTCGCAATACCGAAGGATTCAAAAAGGCCACGGTAAATCTCCCTGAGAATCTGTTAAGCCTGCAATACAACGACTCGAAAGTCCAGCTTAATCAGACGATGATGAGCATACAGCAGGTTTGGCCGATGTTGACAATGGCCGCGGCGAATAAAGGTTTAAAGCTGCCGTTTATGCTGCCTTCACTGACTCACATTGCCGAAAAGATGGAACCTGCCATACAGTATTCCTGGTACGATGCCCAGGGACTTCGTTCGCATTATAACGGAGCCGGTATCGAGCAAAGCATCGGTGCCGCAGTAGGCGTTGGTGTGGGGCTTGGAGTAATGATGCCCGCCCTGACGAGAACCCGTCAGCTTTCCTATCGAATGGTATCTGGAACGAATTTGTCCGGCATCGGCAAAGCAATGCTTATTTATGCGAACGATTATAACGACGAATTTCCGCCGAATCTTCAGGAGCTTGTCGAGAAATGTGAACTCCCGGCTCAAGCATTGGAATCCAAGCGAAAACCAAAAGGCTTTACCGGTCCCAGCTATATTTATATCACCGGCCAGAATACTTCTATGCATCCGGGTAATATAACTGTTTACGAAAATCCTGCGTATTGCACCGACGGGATCAATGTTCTATTTTTGGATAGTCATGTCGAGTGGATGAAACCGGATGAATTCTTACGTGAACTAAAAGAAACTTATCAGCGACTCGGCAAAGAAATGCCGGAAATAAAATTCAAGAATTAAGAGGATTACAAATCTATCGGCAGAGCGTAAAGCTTTATAAACTAAAATAACGTCATTCCGACCGGAACCCCTCAGGGGCGAAGTGGAGGAATCTGTTTTTTAAGGATCTCTCCACTCGGTCTTTC
>CAYVXS010000554.1:0-2647 GCA_964454885.1 uncultured Pirellulales bacterium | reverse complement strand
TGACATCCGGATATTTAATCGTAAAAACTTTTGAAAGGATGTATCGTGAATACTTGAAGTTACGCCATATGAGGAGATGGCCTTTGCCGGATGATAAGGTTATATACTCGATCCCCTGGAAAGAAAAGCTACCTCAGGTATATGACAAGCAATATCGTGGTGTTACGAGGTATCCTCTTTTTTCATGGAATGAAGAGAGCGAGAAATATTTCAGAGGTTCGGGGACGGTTGTCGAACCGACAGATGCCGAACTGGAAGCTCATTACGCCGTAGGACGATTGGAGAAACTTAGTAAAGCTGGTCATGACTTTATAGAATCATACGAGGGTGCAATACAGGCATTTAACTTATTGAAGGCACCAATAGAACGAGAAATAATCTGGATTAGGGATGTAGAGTCCGATTCTAAAGAGATGTATGATTACGTTTTATTAGGATATGAACCAGCTATGTTTGGGGGAGATTGGTTCTCCGCTATTGCAGATTGTATGTGCTTTCCTGTATGGCACGGCACCGATACCGAAGGGATTCTATTTAAGGGATTTCACGACAAATTAAATCAAAATGCACTTTTTAATACACCTGAAACTGCCGGAGAATTTATTAAATATTATCTTTCCTTCGACTGGACCGAAAAAGGTGATTATACAATTACCGAAATCAGATTAGTGAAGTAGTAGATAACATAACCAGTTTCTTAAATGTAACAATTCTTAAGAATCAATTGAATGGGTGTGGGTTTTTTCTTGTTTTGGATTGTCAATGTGATTACAATCCGCGGTTTATGAAAAAGGCAAGTATAGTAACAATCGGCAACGAAATTCTCGCCGGCAAGACCGTGGATACCAACGCGGCACATTTGGCGTTAGAGCTGCAAAATATCAGCATACCTGTGGTCAGTACATATACCGTCACGGATGAAATAAAGGCGATTATACGGGTGTTGAATCTGGCCGGTGACGATGCCGATGTGATAATTGCCACAGGCGGATTAGGACCGACCGACGACGATTTGACGCGGCAGGCTTTCGCCGAATTTCTCGGAGTAGAATTGCAAATCCAAGAAGACCTGCTGGAAAATATCCGGGAGCGTTTCGCCCAGCGGAATCTCGATATGCCCGAAAAAAATAAAATCCAGGCTTATATTCCTGCCGGTGCCAAGATATTAAAAAACATCGGTACGGCGCCGGGAATTTTGGCCGAGCACAAGGGAAAAATATTTGTCGCCTTGCCGGGCGTGCCGAAGGAGATGGAACAGATGTTCGCAGAATCGGTCCTGCCGGAGCTAAAAAAAATTGTCGGAGGACAAGCAGTTGTCGTGCGAAGACTCAGATGCTTCGGAGCGGGCGAATCGGCCATTGCCGAGATGATTGGCGATATGATGCAGCGAGGCAGAAATCCGCTTATTAACTGCACTGCGAGCGAGGGAATTATTACATTGCACATCATCGCCACATCAAAAGAGCAAAAAGAAGCCCGGACAATGGCCGAAAAAGACGAAAAATTGCTGCGGGATATTCTCGGAGAGCTTGTTTACGGCGTTGGCGAGCAAACGTTGGCCGAGGTGGTTGGTGAAAAATTAGCCCGGCAGAATAAAACCATCGCCGTTGCCGAATCCTGCACCGGCGGGTATCTGGCAAAGTTGATTACAGATGTTCCCGGGGCCAGCGGATATTTCACTTACGGCTGGATTACATACAGCAATGAGGCTAAAATCAGCGAACTTGGCGTTCCCGCCGAGCTTATTGAAAAGCACGGGGCCGTCAGCGAGCGGGTGGCCGAAGCGATGGCCCGGGGAGCCAGACGCAAAGCCGGAACAGATTTTGCAATCGGCATAACCGGCATAGCCGGTCCGACCGGCGGAACCGAACAAAAACCTGTCGGATTGGTATATATCGGTGTGGATTCCGACAGCGGTTGCCAGACAAAATGCTGTCATTTTATTAACAAAAGACAGCTCACCCGGCACCGTGCAGCACAGACAGCCCTGAATATGCTCCGTTTAAAATTGAACAATTGACTAACCTAAATGCAGATGTTATAATAGTATAATTGGGGTCATCAGAATATTGAGGAGACTATGGCAAAACAACGCAGGCATTTGGGCGAAATACTTTATAAGGCCGGTCTGGTGGAAAAACAGGCCCTTATTAATGCTATTAAAACGTCCAAGAGCAGTAATAAAAGGCTGGGACAAGTCCTGCTCGAACTTGGTCTTATCAATGAAGATACCCTCACAAAAGTAATTGCCAAGCAATTTGGCATGGAATACGTAAATCTTGATAAAATTACAATCCCGTCCGATGCGATGAAACTTATACCGGAGGAAATTGTTAAAAGGCATAATATTTTACCTCTGGGGATGGATAACGGCAGACTGAGGGTTCTTATCAGCGATCCGACGGATCTTGAGACAATGGATGCGATACGTTTCCGCCTTAATACCGAGCCGGACTGCTGTGTCGGGAATCCGACTAAAATTCGCATCTTCATCCAGGAATCGTTTAACCATGCGCGACAAGTCGAAGACGACAGACTAAAACATAGTATCGATGCGACCGCCGCTGAACTCGCCGATATCGGTCACGAACTCCAGGAAGAAGCATTACGAGCCCAGGCCGCCGGTGAGGACGACGATGCTCCCATT
>CAYVXS010000553.1:0-2650 GCA_964454885.1 uncultured Pirellulales bacterium | reverse complement strand
GTGGCTATATCTGCCGATTAACTGGACGCAAATAGTTGTTTCCTTCTGAAACTTCATCTGGTTTCTTCTGTGCCGAATCCTGCGCAGGGTGGCTGGGAGGTGTATTGGGCGACCCTCACGTTCCTGTAATAGATATCCGTTGCCTGCCCACCATCAGCATCATTAGTAAACACAAAACGGTTAAAGTCGCCGCTGAAATTATCTAAAACTATGCTGTAGAACTGCCAATCGCCGCTGCCGCTATAGCCATAGTGGTCTCTGATTCCCCAGTTTTGTGTTCCATATATCTCGTAGAACCTGTTACTGCTTATGCTGTTGTCTGTATCTACTCCTACTCCATTTATTTCAGCTTCAACTCCGACGCTCTTGAAGTCGAAGCAGATTGCTTGGCTTCCATCGCCAGCAACAGCTAACGTTCTCATGGTTGCTTTCCAGTTGTTTCCCCACATCCTCAAAGTGGTGTCCTCAATTATCTCCCACTGGCCTGAATTCACGTCCTGACTAGAACCCCCGTAGCTTATCACGCCATCACGGGTAAAGTCTACAAACACGTCAAAGGTGTTATCCTGATTACTTTCTGAAGTAGCGGAGGGGTTTCCATAATACATGTAAACTGTTGCAGTGGAAGAAGCTGGAACCACGGGAGCCCTCATCCATACTACAGCGGAATCTGAGGGAACATAACTTTCAATCCAATAGGGAATTAAGCTCTGGCCGTCGCTGTCAGTGAATCGTAAATCAGAAAAGTCGGAGATCATGTCCGAGTCATATTCAACAGTAAGCTGAACTTGGTAGCCTGTCAGCTCGTTGGGGTTCAAGCTGTTGTCTATTGTCACTTCCCTTCTTTTGAGCCAAGATGGGTTATACCAGTTTTCTGGAGATGACGTTGAAGAGTATGCTGTGGCAACATACACGATTTTTGTGGATGATGTAGTGACTACAGTGAACTCATACTTGTTTGATGCCGTGAAGCTGTCGGTCACCTTGATGATTACCGTTTCTCCAGCCTCCAATGTTGCTTCACCTGAAACAATGGACACGTTACTGGCAGGTGCATCATTCACTTTTACATCGCTTAGTGTAATTTTGCTTGTTCCCAAATTTTTGACTGTTAAATTAACGTAGGAAACGTCTGAAGCCCAGGAGTAGTTGGTAACTCCGATTTCATCAACTTTCATGAAATTGAAGGCCATTGAGCCCATCCATGTGGCAACTGCGAGGGAAACAGCTACTACAACCGCAATTAGAATAATCGACGCTACAACTGGGCTAAGCGCCTTTTTTGCCTTTCTGAGCCTATGCAAGCGGGTCACTCACATGCTTTATCGTTTTTTATTTCAAACTCAGATTCTAAATAGGTTATGAATTTGCTATACTGATTCAAAGACAACAAAATGATGAAGAATTTTAATGCTTTTGGGCTTGGTTACTGCCCAGAAATTATGTTTCGGTGACCGTCAATGTTTGTTTCCAGCCAATTGGGGCGAATGTCATAATTGGAGTATAGTATGTGTTGCCTTCTCCGTCAACCTTCTCGATAAACCATGTCACGTTGACTTCAACATGGTATTCTCCGGGCGTAAGCTTGTCGATTGGCACCAGCACAAGCGGATTAGTTATGGCTTCTGTAACCATCAATCCCTCGTCTGGGTCAGTGACGTTTACCTGAAACCGGAATATTGGAGGGTAGCATTCAAGCCAGCCAAAAGACTCGACATTTATTGTGTATCCGCCCGTTGTTTTGTTTCCGCGGGAGAGGATGATGCTTATGAAGTCTTGGTCTGTGGCTTGCGTTGTTTCATGCTCCTGTAGCATCTTCCAGTAGTCATTGGCTATCGGGTAGTCTCCGGACAGAGTGCGGGGGTCTTGGCTGGTTGCTATGATGTGAATACCTTCTGGAAATAAGCCAATGCCGCCATAGTTATCATACACATAATCTGGGTCATTTGCATTTTTCGTGTCAGAAGACGGATGCTCAACAGTTACGTTGCTGCTTCTTGATGTTGATGGCGCTTCAACAACCACCTGCAGGTTGGTGCCATTCTGTAGGCTTCCGATGTTGATGTTCCAGTTTTTTGTTTCGCCTTTGCTGATGGTTGGGTCTTCTTGGCTTCCGTCAGACCATGAATAGTGTGTGTTATTCAAGACTACTTCTTCTAGGGTTTCGGTTTCGCCTTCGCTGAGGGTGACATTGAAGGAGACCTGTCCGTCTGTTAGTGCTTTTAGGCTGTTTATTTCCAGTTGGCTGTCTGGAACTTGAAACTGTGGGGGCAAAAAAACGTGAACTGCTCCTATAGAAGCTACGATAACGATTATGGAGACTGCTCCAACCCATATTGGATGCTTCATTCTATCCTGTCACCAAATATTCCCTATGATTTAGACTATAAAGTTCTATGGACCAGAACATCCTGTTCTCCTTTTGGTACAGATGCTTGTTCTTAGAAAAAATGTTAATAGTCAAACTAAGCAAAAGTTGTTTTATGAAAATCAAAAAGAAACCTTACACCGCCCTGTTTCCTTGTCCAGTTGTTCTTGTAACCTGCGTAGACTCGGAGAGAGACGCTAACATAATCACTTTGGCGTGGGCTGGAACCGTATGCTCTGAGCCGCCGGCAGTAGGCTTAGGCATTCGCCCATCACGATACTC
>CAYVXS010000552.1:0-2664 GCA_964454885.1 uncultured Pirellulales bacterium | reverse complement strand
AAACGTCTTTTATAGCCACGAAAAATTGCCAAATATCCTTAAAGCCTTATTTTTATTAGACTTAGCATAACAAAAAGAGGACGTACTTCCAATCGAATCCAGACCTGACAGGGCCTGCAGTACAAAAATAAATATTTTTGAAAACCTTAAGACCAGAAATTAAGTATTTAATTATAGGAACCCGACTAATACAGAGGGGATGGATTGAGCATGAAATCCTTATAATAAGTCCGAAAAAAAAGATGAAAATAATAATTTTTTGTTTGAATTATAGCTAAAAAGGGTGTAGAATGCATTCTAAGAGCTTGTATATAAAACACATACTGAAAACTATGTATGGGGTAATGAAATGAATAAACAAAAAGGTTTTACATTAATTGAGCTTCTGGTAGTAATTGCCATAATCGCATTGTTAATGAGCATTCTTATGCCGGCCCTGAACAAAGTAAAGGAGCAGGCACGAAGGCAGTCCTGCTCGTCAAGGCTTCGCCAGCAACAGCTTGGCCTGACTTTGTATGCCGGTGACAACGACTCGAAGCTGCCGCTACCCACTACAGCCGGGGCCTGGCTGCAGGATGTCGCAATTAATACGGTACACTTCATGCTCGATAACGGAATGACGCGGGAGATGTTCTACTGCCCTTCGAACTTAACGCACCAGAAATACAACGACTATTTCTGGGAATATAATAACCAATCGTGGGACAGCAGCCTGCAAAGATTCACGAATATCACCAGTGGTAGTTTTATTGTCTCCGGGTATTGTTTCATCCTTCAGACTACTCAGAGCAGCAGGCCTGAGATTGTACGCTATGAGAGAGATCCTCTGAAAAAAGAATGGGTTAAGTCAACTCAGGATTCACAGCCGGCCAGTCGAGAGTTAGTTGTCGATTCGATTATGGGAGTACGTCGAGCCAACACGATGTATGGGCGTAATTTCGGCCAGGTTTCGGGCGGGATATTCACCCAACACGGTGTGTATGATACTTCAAGTCATTTGAAGAACGAGTTCGAACCGTATGGCGGAAATATCGCATTCCTCGACGGCCATAACGAATGGAGGTCATTCGATCCGGATATGGAAAATGGCGTGGCGGTGCCTCGCTATGGAGACGCCCCCGGATTCTTCTGGTAAGATTAACTCATTAAAAAGCAATTAAACCCCAGCCTGTTCCATACAGGAATAACTGGGGTTTTTCTTTTAAAAGTAAATCCATCGCATAAACAGAAAGAATCAATACAAGCTCCTGTGATCAAATGTCAAACCATCATACAAAGATTTTAATCTTGCAAAATCAACTCGCCAATATTACAATTATCAGCTTATCGGAAATAATCGTTTTAACGTTGTTTATATAGATATTGACAATCTTCGCAAAGTTTAATGAAACGCCGTGTTTGAGTCATTAACCGAAAAATTTAATTCCGTTTTCCGGTCGTTATCCGGCCGGGGACGTATCACCGAAGCAAACATATCGGATGCCATGCGGGATGTCCGCAAAGCCCTCCTGGAGGCGGATGTAAACTATAATGTCGTCAAGCAGTTCTGCAAGGATGTAACTCAGGCCGCGATCGGGGCCGACGTGATAAAAAGCCTCCATCCCGGCCAGGTCATGGTAAAAATTGTCAACGATGAGCTGGCTAAGCTGATGGGCCCGGTCGATACCCGAATCTATTTCGTTTCGCCCGGCCCGACAATTATCATGTTAGCGGGCCTGCAGGGTTGCGGCAAAACCACCACCGCAGCCAAGCTTGCCAAATACCTCGTTGCAAAAGGTAAAAAACCGCTTCTGGTAGCGGACGACCTTCAGAGGCCGGCGGCCGTCGAGCAATTGAAAGTTTTGGGCCAGCAGATCGGTATCGATGTTTACAGTGAAGACAGTAAAAACGCTGTCAAGGTTGCCAAAAATTCCGTCAAACACGCTCTGGACAACGACCACGATGTTATTGTTCTCGATACGGCGGGACGATTGCACATCGACCAGGAGATGATGACCGAAATTGCCGACGTCGCAAAGGCAGTCACTCCGCACCAGATTTACTTAGTTTGTGATGCGATGACCGGTCAGGACGCCGTCAATTCGGCCAAACAGTTTAACGAACGTCTCGAGCTCGACGGCGTTATTCTAACCAAGCTGGACGGCGACGCCAGAGGCGGAGCGGCGCTTAGTGTCAAGGCCGTAACAGGAAAGCCCATCAAATTCATCGGTGTCGGCGAGAAACTCGATAAGATCGAAGAATTTCATCCGGACCGGATGGCCGGCAGAATTTTAGGAATGGGTGACGTGGTAACGCTCGTCGAGAAAGCCCAGGAACAATTCAATGCCGAAGAGGCCGTGAAGTTACAGAAAAAAATGGCCAAAGGAAGCTTCGGTTTCGACGATTTTCTCAAACAAATGCAGGCGGTCAAAAAGATGGGCGGCCTGCAAAGTATGCTCAAGATGATGCCCGGGATGGGAAGCCAGCTCAAAGACATGGATTTCGACGGTAGTGAAATAGGGCGGATGGAAGCGATGGTCTATTCTATGACGCCCGATGAACGGCGCGACCCGGACCTTATAGATTTATCCAGACGAAGAAGAGTGGCCACCGGCGCCGGAGTCCAGGTTAACGATGTCGCCGGCCTGGTCAAGACCTTCAAACGCAGCCGGGATATGATGAAGG